>NZ_JBDJNE010000003.1:0-294865 GCF_039674265.1 Brucella sp. TWI559 | reverse complement strand
CGCTGCCGCTTATGCATCTCTCCCCAATGCCCTCGGTATCGAGAATGACCTTAGAGTTGGCGCTCAGGTCGTGACAGGGATCGGCTTCCTTGGGGCGGGACTTATCATCAAGGATGGTGCCAGTATTAGGGGATTGAGCACAGCTGCCACCGTATGGAGTACCGGTGCGGTCGGCGTTCTGACTGGTTATGGGCTATGGCTTCTCGCTCTAGAAACTACATTCTTCATCGTATGTCTGAACCTTTCGCTGCCTAAAATCACAGTGCTGGTAGACCGCTATTCCTTTGTGGCTCCGGAAACCGAACAGTTTTATCTCGTGAAGTTTCGTTGCCCCGTCGAGAGCGAGATTTCTGTGCGCGCGTTGCTCGTTCAGGCCATTGATCAGCGAAAATTGCGCTTTCACGCCATCCGAAGTCATCGACTGGAGGGAAGCAATGATGTGGAGGTGGAAACAACGCTTTTTGCGGGCAAAGAGGGGGACCGCATGGTCGAGGGGGTGGTGACGCAGTTGAGCTTGCGGTTAAATATTGTATCAACGAGCTGGGCAAAGCTGGAAGAAGAAAACCATCTGCCTGCACAATGATCTGCACATTGCCTGACTTTTATAATTGGAAAGAATTGTATTCTTTCTTGTCTTCAAAGGATTACGCCTTAAAGGATTATGAAGAGACGTTTTTGGATTCTGGGTTATACCAATGGATGATCAGCAGCTGTTGAAAATGAACCGCAAAATCGCTGAACAGCGAAAATGGGTGGGTTTTATGGCGTTGGGTATCCTTCTGATATCGGGGGGCGCTCTGTGTTTATGGCTGCCGGTGTTCTCTGAGTTTGCCGCCAGCACAATTTTTGGCGTTGTGCTCATGGGGATTGGGGGCGTCAAGATCATTCAGTCGCTTTGGATAAAAAGCTGGTCTGGCTTTGTCTGGCAGGAGCTTTCAGGGGCGGTCGAGCTGGTTGGCGGCGTCATGATTTATCTCAATCCACTCAAAGGTGCGCTCGCCATTACGCTTCTGATAGCCATCGTCTTGCTCGTCCATGGTTTCCTGCAAGTTGCAATGTCCCTGAAAATCAGATCGGAGAGTGGTTGGTGGTGGTTCACGCTTTCTGGATTTATTGCACTCACCGCGAGTGTTATTCTTGTTCTTAAATTGCCGCTGACAAAGAGTCTTCCGTCTGGTTCAATTGCCGGGATCGCTCTTTTGATTGCAGGGATTGCTTATCTTGGAAGCGCATTCAGTACGCGAAAAGCATGAATTGACGACCAGACGGCATTGGCTCCTAGGTTCGGCCCCGTTTGCGATCCGTTGACTACGTGGCACCGTGGATACTTTTCGCGTCAATCTTGGTGGGTCGACATGAGCTATAGCAGAGTTAGAGGCACGATGAAGCGGATTAAGGAAGTGGTTGTGGGGATTTCAAATAACTCTGTTCGCCGACATTCAGTATTTGAAGGCAGAGCGGCATTATCGGCTCGTATCGCGCTGGTTTCAGCTGCTGTCTTGCTTGCTGGCTGCTCGCAAGAGCCTGAACAGACGCCCTCCCAAGTAAGACCTGTTCGAGTGACGACGGTTGAGCGCGGCGCAGCTGGGCAAACATCAACATTCACCGGTCAAATACAGGCGCAGGATGAGGCGTCTATGGCGTTTCGCGTATCGGGACGAATGATAGAACGCGCTGTTAATATTGGCGACAGGGTCACGGCGGGGCAAGTCATCGCACGTTTGGACTCACAAAATGCGATGAATACACTTCGCTCTGCTCGGGCGGCGCTGGCTGCGGCGGAAAGCCAGCTCGTAATGTCAAGAAATGCTTTTAACCGTCAAGATCAGTTGCTTCGCAATGGTTTCACGACGCGTTCCAGTCACGATGCCGCGCGCTCTGCAATGGATACTGCCTTGTCGAGCGTTGACAGCGCACAGGCGCAGGTGAAAATCGCCGAGGATAATCTTGGTTATACAAACCTGATTGCTGACGCTCCTGGCACTGTGACGGCGCGCGGTGCTGAACCCGGTGAAATTGTTCAGGCAGGACAAATGATCGTGCAACTCGCGCGCCAGGACGGGCGAGATGGCGTATTTGATGTACCTGCATCGGTACTTAGGGAAGCTGCGCCGGATTCCGTTATTACTGTCTCGCTTGCGGATGATCCATCGATCAAAGCTACAGGGCGCGTGCGTGAAGTTGCGCCGCAAGCAGATCCGATTACCCGTACATTCCGTGTTCGGGTTGGTCTTGATAATGCGCCGGATGCGATGCGCCTTGGCTCGACTATCAATGGGCAAGTGACCATTGAGAATTATGCCATGATTGAAATTCCAGCCACTGCACTGACTGCGGTGAACAATGCACCAGCAGTATGGGTGTTGAATCCCGAAACGAATACGGTTGCCTTACAGAATATTGAGATTGGCCGCTTTGGTAATGTTTCCGTTGGGGTAGCCTCTGGTTTGAGTGCTGGCGATATTGTCGTTACCGCAGGCGTGCAGGCTTTGTATCCTGGACAGAAGGTCCGTTTGCTCAATTCGGCGGGTGAATAATGCGTTTCAATCTTTCCGCATGGGCTGTTCGCGAGCGGCAACTTGTCATCTTTCTGATGATGGTCGTTCTGGGTGCAGGCTTGTTTGCTTATAGCCGTCTCGGACGCGCAGAAGACCCGTCCTTTGTTATCAAAACAATGGTTGTGCAGGCGGCTTGGCCGGGCGCCAACATGACTGATACATTGCAGCAAGTAACCGAGCGACTTGAGCGAACGCTGCAAGAGACGCCGCACCTTGATAATGTTCGCAGTTTTACGCGTCCGGGTGTCGCCACCATATTCGTCAATCTTGATGGCAGCGCGAGTGCCAAGGAGGTCGAAAATACGTGGTATGTGGTGCGTAAGCGTGTCGCTGATATGCGTCACACGTTACCTCAAGGCGTCGTGGGGCCGGGTTTTAATGATGAGTTCGGCGATACTTTCGGCTTGATATACGGGTTTACAGCCGATGGATTTACGCACCGTCAGCTGCGCGACTATGTCGAAAGCGCCCGTTCTCAATTGCTTAAAGTGCCAGATGTCGCAAAAATAGAGCTGCTTGGAGAGCAGGACGAACAAATATTCGTTGAGTTTTCGATGCGGGAGCTGGCAAATCTTGGCATAGATCGCTCGGCATTGATTGCAGCCTTGCGAGCGCAGAACGTCGTGCAGCCTTCTGGCACCATTATCACTGGCGATGAGAATCTAGCGATCGATGTTTCCGGTGGATTTGGAACGGAACAGGACATTGCAAATATCAACTTTGCCGTGAATGGCCGCATGATAAGGCTGGCAGATATCGCAACTGTTACACGCGGCTATTCTGATCCTCCGAAACCAATGTTTCGCGTAAATGGCGAGCCGGGAATTGGCATGGCAATTGCCATGCGTGAAGGTGGTGACATTCTCCGGCTTGGGCAGAATATCAATGCCGAAATGCAAAAAATCACCGCGAGTTTGCCGCATGGAATTGAGCCGCATCTGGTGGCGGATCAGTCGGTTACGGTACGTAGTGCCATAGGCGAGTTTATGACGTCCCTTGGACAGGCGGTCGTCATTATACTCATTGTCAGCTTTATCGCTCTCGGGATCCGTGCGGGGCTGATGGTCGCCATCACAATCCCGCTGACGCTCGCTGCTGTTTTTGCCATCATGTGGCTGTTCAACATTGACATGCAACGCATATCGCTCGGAGCCTTGATCATTGCATTGGCCCTGATGGTCGATGATGCCATGACGACAACCGATGCAACATTGGGCAGACTGGCCATAGGAGAGACAAAGGAAATCGCGGCGGTTTATGCCTTCAAGACTTATGCTTTTGCGATGCTTGCCGGCACACTTGTAACAATAGCAGGCTTTGTACCGATCGGCTTTGCAGCGAGTTCAGCGGGTGAATACACGTTCAGCCTGTTCGCTGTGGTGAGTATCGCGCTTGTGGTGTCCTGGTTTGTTGCCGTCGTCTTTGCGCCACTCATAGGGCTCTATGTGCTCAAGGCGCCAATAAAGACCGGGCGTGAACCCAGCCGTGTCATGCGATCTTATCGGCATTTTCTTTCAATTGCCCTCAAGGGGAAGTGGATCACAATCGCGCTCACGCTGGGCTTGTTTATTATTTCGCTTCTGCTTTTGCCGCTCATCCCGCGTCAGTTTTTCCCTTCATCAGACAGGCCCGAGCTTCTTGTTGATCTCGAGTTGCCACAAAACGCATCGATATACGCGACCGAGCGTGCAATGCAGCGCTTGGACGCCATATTAAAAGATGATCCAGACGTCGAACGATGGAGTGGCTATGTTGGAAGCGGTGCCGTTCGCTTTTATCTGCCATTGGATGCAAAGCTTCCCAACGACTTTTTTGGTCAGGCTGTTGTCGTTGCCAAAGATGTGGACGCCCGTATTCGGTTAGAGGAAAAGCTGACAAAACTGCTTGAAGAGGACTTTCCAAATATTGTCAGCCGAGTTTCACCACTGGAACTTGGACCGCCGGTTGGGTGGCCAATTCAGTACCGCGTGCTTGGGCCAGATTTAAGCCAAATACGAGATATTTCTTATCAATTGGCCGAGGTTATTGCTAAAAATCCTTTGACCAAAACCGTCAATTACCAGTGGGCGGTGCCCTCACGCGAAATTCGTATTCAGATTGATCAGGACAAGGCCCGATTGCTGGGATTGTCTACCGAAACGATTGGTCGTGTGCTGAATACGGTGGTGACGGGCGCACCGGTTACGCAGGTGCGAGATGGCATCTATCTGGTCAATGTCGTTTTGCGCGCAACAGATGAACAGCGTGTCTCGCTTGATACGTTACGAACTATTCAGGTGCCGGTGCGGGATGGTCGAACCGTGCCACTTAGTCAATTTGCGAGTTTTGAGTACGAACAGACCTATCCGCTTGTGTGGCGGCGTAACAGAACCCCAAGTTTGACCGTTCAGGCCGATATCGCCGCAGGTGCTCTACCCGAAACGGTTGTTCAGCAGTTAGCGCCAGCGATTGCGGATTTGGAACACAATCTGCCGCCGGATTATCACATCGAAATTGGCGGAACTGTCGAGGAAAGTGCTGCGTCACTTGCTTCAGTGAAGGCCGTTGTCCCTGCCATGATCTTGATAATGTTTGTCGTTCTCATGTTCCAGCTGCGGCGCTTTTCACTGACACTGCTGGTCGTCAGTGTGGCCCCGCTCGGTCTGATCGGGGTGGTTCTTGCGTTGCTCGTATCCGGTCGCCCGTTGGGTTTTGTTGCCATTCTGGGCGTGCTCGCGCTTATCGGAATGATCATCAAGAATGCAGTGATCTTGATTGGGCAGATTGAGGCGGAAAGGAAAGCCGGCAAGCCCATTGAGGAGGCTGTCCTCGACGCATCTTCAGCTCGCTTCACACCGATCATGTTAACGGCAGTCTCCACTGTGCTGGGCATGATTCCTATTGCGCCCACGGTTTTCTGGGGACCCATGGCATTCGCGATTATGGGAGGGCTACTTGTTGCAACGCTTTTGACACTGGTTTTCCTGCCTGCACTCTATGTTTCTTTAATTAAACACAAACAGATAGAAAATGAGCCATAGTGCTCTTTCGTCGAGTACGAGAGGGTATGACCAACTATTTGAAGCATGGCGAACGGTGATAGCGAGCCAGCTGTTGCGGGTTCTATCGCATAATTTCATCAGGCTAAAAAAGCCTCAAAGCCATTGTCGTCGATCGCAACAAGGGCGTTCATGACTGTTTTGCGATTCGGATGTAAATCCCTCTGGATCGTCATTCAAATCCCAGGACCTATACGCCTTTTCTATTCTGCTGATAGGTTTTTGCGCGCCAAACTCAAAGATTCCACTTTGCTCATACGTCGACTTTACTTTCTACAAAATTACCCTTTCATAGCGCGCATGTTCCAGTAGACGCTCAGGAGGAAGCTTTGAAAGCACTTGTTCTCGAAGAAAAGGGAAAGCTCTCGCTTAGAGAATTCGATATGCCGATGACGCTTGGACGCAAGGATGTGCGCATCAAGATTCACACAGTCGGCATATGCGGATCAGATGTGCACTATTACACTCATGGGCGTATCGGTCATTTCATAGTCAACGAACCGATGGTTCTTGGTCATGAAGCATCGGGAACCGTAATTGAAGTGGGTGAAGATGTAACAAATCTTGCTGTGGGTGACCGTGTCTGCATGGAGCCGGGCATTCCTGATCCGACCTCGCGCGCATCGAAACTCGGTATCTATAATGTGGACCCGGCCGTTCGTTTCTGGGCGACGCCACCCGTTCATGGCTGCCTTGTGCCGGAAGTGATCCATCCCGCTGCCTTCACCTATAAGCTGCCGGATCATGTTTCATTTGGTGAGGGTGCAATGGTCGAGCCTTTTGCCATTGGGATGCAGGCGGCCTTGCGTGCACGCATTCAGCCCGGCGATGTGGCTGTTGTTACCGGGGCAGGTCCCATTGGCATGATGGTAGCGCTGGCGGCACTTGCCGGAGGTTGCGCAAAAGTGATCGTCGCCGATCTGGCCCAGCCCAAACTGGATATCATCGCTGCCTATGACGGTATTGTGGCAGTAAATATTCGAGAACGCGGTCTTGCGGAAGCCATCGCAGACCATACCGATGGCTGGGGTTGCGATCTGGTTTTCGAATGTTCTGGTGCCGCATCTGCCATTCTCAATATGGCAAGCTTGGCGCGACCAGGAGGCGCGATTGTGCTTGTCGGCATGCCGGTTGATCCTGTGCCGGTGGATATTGTCGGGCTTCAGGCCCGCGAGTTGCGCCTTGAGACAGTTTTCCGTTATGCAAATGTCTATGACCGCGCCATCGCGTTAATTGCTTCGGGAAAAGTTGATCTCAAGCCGCTGATAACGGCTACATTGCCTTTTGAAGACAGCATTCGTGGCTTTGATCGAGCAGTCGAAGCACGGGAAAATGATGTGAAGCTTCAGGTCACCTTTCCACAATAAAGGAAAACCATATACGTTGGAACATCGGCGTTTGCTCTGAGCGAGCAGCGTCGATTAGTTCCCGGTGCACCCATTGATGGCTGTGCCATAGAACATCGATCAGAAGACATTTTCTCGCCGCCAAAACTGTGTGCGGAAATAGTATCTGATCCTAAACTGGTATCAGCGCATGCTAAAAAATATGAAGACAACCATGTCGCTTATTGGCGCCTGAAAGCTTTGTTGATATTGCAGTCTCACGTTCAAAAAGCTCGGTAATGTGGGGTTTTTATGCCGCGAAAACCGGAGAAATAAGGTGCCTATGCACAGAAACAGCGTTGTTTGGTGCTCCGACTTTCTCAAATCACTGAAATTGTATGTAAAAAAAGTATCATAATATTCTATGTTGTGATGTAGCCCTTGGCGTTCACACCACCCAGAATGCATTGATCATGAGACATGGCCTGGAGCAGAGGAGCCCAGGCCTTGCAACTGTATCATGATCTGCGTCAGGGAGGATGTCATGCAACCAGATTTGGAGCTTGTGCATATCCGCAAAGGAGAGTCCTTTGCGGCGTGGATGCATGGTTATCCATTTCGCACTGTGCGCTGGCATTACCATCCCGAATATGAAATCCATCTCGTGGTGGCAACTTCTGGCACCTTCTATATGGGCGATCATGTCGGGCGTTTTGCTCCGGGGCAATTGATCATGACTGGCCCTAATCTACCACATAACTGGATTAGTGAGATCGAGCGAGGTGAAAGAGTACCCACGCGTTCCATGGTGATTCAATTCCCGGAAGCTTTTATTGAAAATGCGCTCGCAATCATGCCGGAAATGGGTGATCTGGGGCCCTTACTGGAGCGCAGCCGTCGCGGATTGTTGTTCGATGACGAAACAAGCATCAAAATCCGCCCTCTCATGGAGCGTCTCATCGTGGCGCAGGGACTGACGCGAATTGCGCTTTTCTGGGAAATTCTGGATCTGCTCTCAAATGCGCCTGAGCCGGAAGTGCTCGCGAGCCTGAGTTATGAGCTTGATGTAACACGTTTCAGCCCTTGCGGGATCAATCGCGCCCTTGCTTATCTGCGAGAACATCTGACCGAGCAGATTGAGGAAACGGAACTCGCTGACATGCTTGGGCAGAGTCAGAGTGCGTTTTCCCGCGCTTTCAAGCGCCATACAGGGACGACGCTGGTGCGCTATCGCAACCAGTTGCGTGTCGATCTCGCCTGCCAGATGCTGCTGACCATGCCGGAAGTGCGGATCACCGATATTTGCTACGAGATCGGTTTCTCCAACCTGTCCAATTTCAACCGGCATTTTCTCAAGTTCAAGGGCATGTCTCCTTCGCAGTTTCGTACCACTTTTGCCGCAAACAAAATTCTGGTGATGCAAGATCAAACAGAGCCGGCGGATGCGGTTATTCGCAATTTGGGCGGGCGGGTTTCTGCCCAAACTATGCAGGCGTTGCCTGTCAATCTGTAACGGGAGGTAAATCTCAATGAAAAAAGCCATTTTAACTGTGAGCACTGTTCTTGCTCTTCTGGCGTCCCCTGCTATTGCGCAGGAAAAGCTCAAGATCGGGATGACATTTCAGGAACTGAACAATCCCTATTTCGTTTCGATGCAGGAAGCGCTCCGCGGTGCAGCCGAAAGCATTGGCGCTGACGTTGTTGTCAGCGACGCTGGCCATAATGTCGCCAAGCAGATTTCCGACGTGGAAGATATGCTTCAGCAGAACATCGACATCCTGCTGCTTAATCCTACAGACAGCGCTGGTGTTGAAGCAGCCGTCGTTGCTGCCAAGGAAAAAGGCGTGATCGTCGTTGCGGTCGATGCCAACGCCAATGGTCCGGTTGATACTTTCGTTGGCTCCAAAAACCGCGATGCGGGTTACCAGTCGTGCAAGTATCTTGGCGAAAGCCTTGACGGCAAGGGCGAGGTTGCCATTCTGGATGGCATTCCGGTTGTTCCTATCCTTCAGCGCGTTGAAGGCTGCAAGGCAGCGCTTGAAGAGTTCGAGGGCATCAAACTGGTCGACACACAGAATGGTCGTCAGGATCGATCAGTGGCGCTTGGTGTTGTTGAAAACATGATCCAGTCCCACCCTAATCTCACGGGCATTTTTTCGGTCAATGATGGTGGCGCTATGGGCGCTCTGGCTGCAATTCAGGGCTCAGGCCGTGATATTAAGCTGACTTCTGTCGATGGCGCGCCAGAAGCTGTTCAAGCCATCAAGGACGGCACGCCTTTCATCGAAACAACGGCACAGTTCCCGCGTGATCAGGTGCGCGTTGGTCTTGCGATGGCGCTGGCGCAGAAATGGGGTGCACGCGTTGTTCCTAAGGAAGTTCCGATCGACGTCATGGTGATCGATGCCAAGAACGCTGAAGGTTTCAGCTGGTAATCATCCTCCCTGCTCCCGTTCCGGTTCAATGCATTGGCAGCACAAGTGTGAAACGCTTTTGCTGAGGAGAATGCGAAAAGCCGCTGCGCCCGAAAGGGCGCACGTGGGACGGGAGCCACTTATTGGTTAGGAACAAATCGTGCTTGAGCTGAAAGGCATCAAAAAAAGCTTTGGCCGGATCGAGGTTCTCCACGGTGTGGATCTAAATGTGCGTGCTGGTGAAGTTCACGCCCTTCTCGGGGAGAACGGTGCGGGCAAATCTACACTGATGAAGATACTCTCCGGTATCCTGCGCCCTTCCGAGGGTGAAATCCGGGTTGACGGTAAAGAGCGCCATTTCGCCGACTACGACGATGCCATTCGAGCTGGCATCGGTATTGTGTTTCAGGAATTCAGCCTGATTCCGTATCTCAATGCAGTCGAAAACATGTTTCTGGCGCGTGAAATGCGCAATCGCCTCGGGCTTCTCGACCGGGCGGCCATGCGCAGCCGTGCGCGCGAAATTATGGCAAAGCTTGGCGTGGATGTGCAGCTCGACGTGCCGATCAACCGGCTTTCTGTGGCAGAACAGCAATTTGTCGAAATCGCCAAAACACTGGCACTTGATGCGCGCATTCTTATTCTCGATGAACCGACGGCCACATTGACTCCATCCGAAGTTGAGCACCTTTTCAAAGTGATGCGCGAGTTGCGCCGTCAGGGCGTGGCAATTATTTTTATCTCCCATCATCTTGAAGAGATTTTTGAGATCTGCGACCGGATTACGGTTCTGCGCGACGGAAATTATATCAAGTCCTGTGATGTCTGTGATGTCGATAATGACCGCCTGGTCGAGATGATGGTCGGGCGTCGTCTGGAAGCCGGTTTTCCACCCAAAGCCGACATTGATGTGAGAGCGCCGGTAATCATTGATGTGGAAGAATTACAATTGCGTAAAGGCGGACCCGTTTCGCGCTTTAGCCTGCGCAAGGGCGAAGTTTTGGGTTTTGCCGGGCTGGTCGGCTCAGGCCGGACGGAAAGCGTTCTGGCCATGCTCGGCGCACATGCGTCTGTTCAATGCAAGATGAAATTGGATGGCGTGGCGACGCGGCTTTCCGGCCCTGATCAGGCGCTTGAAAACGGTATCGGGCTTTTGCCGGAAAGCCGTAAAGAGCAAGGGCTGATCACCAGCTTCTCGATCCTGCAAAATATTTCCCTCAACAATTACGGCAAATATCGCCGCCTGCACTGGTTTGTCGACCTTAAAAAAGAGCTCAAAGCCACACAAGTTGCCATGCAGCAGGTGCGGGTGAAGGCGCAGGGACCTTATGCGCGCATTGATACGCTTTCGGGGGGCAATCAGCAGAAAGTGGTCATCGCGCGCTGGCTCAATCATGACATGCGCGTGCTGATTTTTGACGAACCCACACGCGGTATTGATGTCGGTGCGAAGGCAGAAATCTATGCCCTCATGCGCGCTTTCACCAATGCCGGATATTCGATCATCATGATTTCTTCCGAACTGCCGGAGATCATCGGCATGTCAGACAGGGTCTGCGTGTTCCGTTCCGGCGGTATCGTCGCAACGCTCGAAGGTGAAAAAATCACGTCTGAGGAAATCATGACCCAAGCCACAACGGGGAAGCCGCACTATGTCCAATGATGCAAATATTGCCACAGCTGAAAAGAAGAGCGGCTTTTCACTGCGCCATTGGCTGCATTCGCCGCTCATATTGCCCTTGGCGGGCCTGATCGTCGTCTCCGTCCTGATGGGACTTGCCAGCGACAATTTCTTCAGCGTGCCGAACATCCTCAATGTGTTACGGCAGGTCTCTATCGTCGCTGTATTGGCGGTCGGTATGACTTTTGTCATCCTCACTGGCGGTATCGATTTGTCCGTTGGCGCGGTCATGGCGCTGGTTGGAACGCTTGCATCGGGCCTCATGGTGCATGCCGGGATTCCGGCAAGTGCTGCCCTTGGTCTTGGCCTGCTCATCGGGCTTGCGATTGGCACCATCAATGGTGTCCTTGTTGCATGGGGGCGAATGCCGGCAATTATCGTGACGCTTGCCACTATGGGCATGGCGCGTGGTCTTGGTCTTATTTATTCCGGCGGTTATCCGATCAGCGGCCTGCCGAGCTGGGTGTCATGGTTTGGTGTGGGGCGCATCGGCATGATCCCTGTGCCGGTTATCATTATGTTTATCATCTACGCGATTGCATGGGTGCTGCTCGAACGCACTGCTTTTGGTCGCCATGTCTATGCGCTGGGCGGCAATGAGACCGCAGCGCGGCTTTCGGGCGTGAAAACATTGCGCGTCAAACTTGCCGTCTACGCGATCTCTGGTCTCACATCGGCTCTCGCCGCAGTTATTCTGACCGGGCGTCTGATGAGTGGTCAACCGAATGCGGGCATGGGTTTCGAGCTCGATGCCATTGCGGCAGTTGTTTTAGGTGGCACTGCGATTGCCGGCGGTCGTGGTCTGGTGCTTGGCACACTGATTGGCGCGATCCTGTTGGGTATCTTGAACAATGGCCTCAACCTGATGGGCATCAATCCGTATCTTCAGGATGTGATCAAAGGCGGCATCATCCTGCTTGCGATCTATATCGGGCGCGAGTGGCGCTAATCATTATGAAATTTGCCGGAAACAGTCCGGTGCATACACAGGAGAATAAAATGGCGGAATCGCTTCAAGGCAAGACTGCAGTCATTACGGGGGCTGCTTCGGGTATTGGTTTGGCTACGACCAAAACGTTGCTTGCCGCAGGAGCCACGGTCGTTCTGGTGGACCGCAATGAAGCAGCGCTGAATGCGTTGGTGGGTGAGTTGGGCGAGAAGGCTATCGTACAAGTGACGGATCTGTTGAATGCCGAAAGCTGCGCTGCGATGGTGCCTGAAATCCTGAAAAAGGTCGACCATATCGATATTCTGTATTGCAATGCAGGCACCTATATTGGTGGTGATCTGACAGAGACAACCGCAGAAGCCATTGATCAGATGCTCAATCTCAATGTCAATGCGGTCATGAAAAATGTTCATGCTGTCGCGCCGCATATGATTGAACGCAAGACAGGTGACATCATTGTGACCTGCTCGATTGCAGGCCATTACCCGACCTATTGGGAGCCGGTTTATGCATCGTCCAAGTGGGCGGTGACCTGCTTTGTGCAGACAATGCGCCGACAGATGATCCCGCATGGCGTCCGTGTGGCTCAGGTGTCGCCGGGTCCAGTGGTTTCGGCCCTGCTGGCCGACTGGCCTGAGGAAAACCTGCGCAAGGCCAAGGAATCGGGCAGCCTGATCGATCCGAGTGAGGTGGCGGATGCGGTTGAATATATGCTGACACGCAAGCGCACAGTCACGATTCGCGATATGCTGGTGCTGCCGACCAACTTTGATCGGGTATAATCGCGTTTCACGGAGGGTGTTTCCAATGGTCCCAAAATATCTGATTGGCGTGGATGTCGGCACGGGGTCCGCCCGTGCGGGTGTTTTTGATCGCTCAGGCAAGCTTCTGGCGACAGCCAAACGACCGCTCGATCTTTATCGGGATGATCGCGGCTTCGTCGAGCAATCAAGTCAGCAGATATGGCGTGCCGTTTGTGAAAGCGTGCGTGAAAGTGTTGCAAGCGCCGCTATCGATCCGGGTGAGGTGGCAGGCATTGGTTTTGATGCCACCTGTTCGCTTGTCGTTCTTGGCGAAGGTGAGAAAACGCTGCCAGTGAGCAGCGAGAGCAAACGCGATGTTATCGTATGGATGGATCATCGCGCGCTCGCACAGGCTGAGCGGATTAATGCAGGCGGCCATGATGTGCTCAAATATGTCGGCGGACGTATCTCGCCTGAAATGCAGACACCTAAATTGCTGTGGCTGCGGGAAAACAATCCCGACACCTATGCGAAGGCACGGCATTTTTTCGATCTCACGGATTTTCTGACATTCAAGGCAAGCGGTGCACTTGAGCGTTCATCCTGCACCGTCACATGTAAATGGACTTATCTCGCGCATGAAGGGCGCTGGGATGCGGAATATTTCCGTGCTATCGGACTGGGTGATCTGGCAGACGATGGTTTTAGCCGTATAGGACAGACGATCGTTGCGCCCGGCACGCCGCTTGGTCACGGATTGAGCCCAGAGGCCGCCTCCGCGATGGGACTTGTCGCTGGCATTGCTGTTGGGGCAGGGCTGATCGATGCCCATGCCGGTGGTGTGGGAACAGTGGGAGCACGGGATGGCGTTGCTTATCCTGTGAAATGTCTCGCTTATGTGTTCGGCACGTCTTCGTGCACCATGACAACGACAGTTGAACCGGCATTCGTTCCCGGCGTATGGGGGCCTTATTATTCGGCGATGTTGCCAGGCAAATGGCTGAATGAAGGTGGACAATCGGCTGCGGGGGCAGCGATTGATCATCTTGTGCAATGTCATCCGGCAGCACTTGAAGCAGGCATGCTCGCAAAAGCCGAAGGCAAATCCTTGCCGCAATGGCTTGGCGACAGAGCATTGATGCTGGCAAATTCGCCCAGCGAGGCCGTCAGGCTCGCTGATACATTGCATGTGGTGCCGGAATTTCTGGGCAATCGTGCGCCCTTTGCCGACCCGCATGCGCGCGCTGTTATTGTCGGGCAGGGCATGGAGACAGGGGTGGATTCCCTTGTTGCACTTTATATTGCGGGTCTTTGCGGCCTTGGCTATGGCCTGCGTCAGATCATTGATACGCAAAGCAAAAATGGTGCAATGGTCGAAGCCATCAGTGTCAGCGGTGGCGCAGGTACCCATCCGCTCATTCGTCAGCTTCTGGCTGATGCGTCAGGTCTGCCTGTCGAGGTGATCGATTGTGAAGAGCCGGTCCTGCTTGGTTCGGCAATTTTGGGCGCAATGGCCGCAGGGCTGTTTGCAGATATGGAAACGGCTATGTCGACCATGTCGCGCGTTGGCACGCAGTGCCTCCCGCAAGTGCGCATCAGTGCCGTGCACGATGCACGTTATAGGGCTTTTCTGGCATTGCAGGGGAGCGCGCGCGACATACGCCAGAGCATGGCACAAGCGCTGTCTGCATAATCCATTATTCAACATCAGGCGGTAAAATCACGCCGAAGAGGTTATTTCTATGCAGTTTTCTGGAAAATCCGTCATTGTGACAGGAGCAGGCAAAGGTATTGGTCGTGCATGTGCGCAGTTGATGGCCAGCCGTGGCGCGGAAGTGGTCGCACTGAGCCGTACCCAGTCTGATCTCGACAGTTTGGTTGGTGAAATCGGAGGGCGTTCGATACGGGTTGATCTGTCTGATGCGCGGGCTGCGCGTGACGCGATCCGCGAGGCGGGAGCATGTGATTATCTCATTAACAGCGCAGGCATCAATGTGCTTGAAAGCGTGTTTGATATGACGGATGCCGGTTATGAGGCTGTTATGGGCATCAATTTGCGCGCAGCGCTGATTGCGTGTCAGGAGTTTGCCCGTATGCGCGTGGCAGCAGGCGGCGGTGGCGCCATCGTCAATATTACATCTATTGCCGGCCATCGCGGTTTTCAGGATCACTTGTGCTATGCCGCATCCAAGGCAGGCCTTGAAGGTGCAACGCGAGTTCTCGCTAAGGAGTTGGGACCGCATGGTATCCGTGTCAATGCGGTGGCCCCCACAATCACATTGACCGAACTAGCGGTTGAAGCCTGGAGCGACCCTGCAAAAAGCGCACCCATGATGGTGCGCCATCCGGTCAATCGTTTTGCGCAATCCGAAGATGTTGCGCAGGCCATTGCGCTTCTTTTAAGCAACGACAGCGCAATGGTCACAGGGGCTACTTTACCAGTCGATGGTGGTTTTCTGGCCGTGTGATAAGTCGCTGGTGATGGCATCAATGTCTTGAATATTTGCGAAAACTTTCTTTCAAGATGCGATTGCTGTGAAAAGAGCGGCTCATTTGAAACCTCCAGTGAAGGTCGGTATCGGATGTTGCGTGTCCTGCAACCCACGATACCAACACCCCTATCGCATAAGCGGCGGGTTCTCACGTTATCGAAGTAAATACAATGGACTTGCTCCGATTAAAGCATTTCCTGTTTTGATTGGATCATTGGGAACGCGCCTAACTCTCAAATTTTACGATAGATGCGGCCACCCGCTTCTTTCCTGCCGGTGTCCTCGACGCCTTCGAATTGCCCGTTGCGCACGCGATCAAGAAACTCCCGGCCGAGTTTCACCTTTGTACCGACATATAGATCATTCCACCCTTCACCGTAGATCTCAAAGAAATGGAACTCGCCGCGATCAAGCACTGTAATCGCTTTTCTGAGTGCATCCAATCGTTGTTCAAGCATGACAGGCTCTTTCGACCGCGTTTTCAGGGAATGAGCACAGCGGCGCCTTCGAAACGGCCGGCGCGCAGATCATTGAGCGCCTTATTCGCTTCGCGTAACGGATAGGTGGTGACGTTGGTGACGATGCCTGCTTTCGGGACAATCCCGAGGAAATCGATGCCGTCCTGCCGCGTGAGATTGGCGACCGAGACAACCTGCCGTTCTTCCCACAACAGAGAATAGGGAAAGCTTGGTATATCGCTCATGTGAATGCCAGCGCAGACGACACGGCCTCCCTTTTGCACATTCTTCAGCGCCGCCGGAACGAGGCTGCCAACGGGAGCAAATATGATCGCGGCATCCAGAGGCTCCGGTGGGCTGTCTTCGGATGAGCCAGCCCATACGGCCCCGAGATTTCTGGCGAAATCCTGCGTGGCGGTGTCGCCCGCTTTGGTGAAGGCATAAACACGGCGTCCCTGCCAGCGTGCGACCTGTGCGATGATGTGAGCGGCGGCGCCGAAGCCGTATAAGCCCAGCGTTTTCGCATTGCCGGCCAAGACGAGCGAGCGCCAGCCAATCAGACCTGCGCAAAGCAGTGGCGCGAGGGAAGCATCCTCACCCTCCTCGCCCAGCGAAAAGGCGAAGCGCGCATCGGCCACGACTGCGGTCGCATAACCGCCGTCACGTGTGTAGCCGGTGAACTGCGGTGCATCGCAGAGGTTTTCCCGTTCAGTACGGCAATATGGGCACACGCCACAGGTGTGCCCAAGCCAAGGTATGCCGACTCGCTCGCCGATCGTGAGCCCTGTTACACCTTCACCGAGCGCATCAACCCGCCCGACGATCTCATGGCCCGGAATGATGGGGATATGTGGATCGGGCAGTTCTCCATCCACGACATGCAGGTCCGTGCGGCAGACGCCGCAGGCTGAAACCTTCACGCGGATCTCACCCGGGCCGGGCTTCCTATCTGGAAGCTCGGTCCAGACGAGTGGCGTGCCGATAGCATTCAGGACCATTGCATGCATGGCAACCTCCGCGCGTTATATCAACGATAAACGATACCACCATCGGTCAGGATCGCCTGGCCGGTGATGTAGTCGGAATCGTTGCTGGCCAGGAAGCTGACGAGAGCCGCGACGTCTTCGGGCGTCTGCGCCCGACCGAGCGCAATGCCTTCTACATATTTCTTGTAGGTCTCGCCCTTTGGCGCGCCGGTGAGCTCGGAAAAACGCTCATCAATCTCAACCCACATGTCGGTGCCGACAATGCCGGGGCAATAGGCGTTTACGGTGATGCCAGCGCTGGCATATTCCTTGGCTGCCGCCTGTGTCAGGGCGCGCACCGCAAATTTGGTCGCCGAATAAACGCCGAGCATGGCAAAGCCGTCATGGCCAGCGATGGAAGAGGCGTTGATGATCTTGCCCTTCTGCTTGCGCGCCTTGAACTTGGCCGCTGCCGCCTGAATCCCCCAGAGCACGCCCTCAATGTTGATCTTGAAGATGCGCTCTACCTCTTCCGGCAGAACATCTGCGATAGGGTTGACCTGGGCGATGCCAGCATTGTTGACCATGACGTCGAAGCCGCCGAGTTGCTTTTCGGCATCGTCGATCGCAGCGTAGACGTCATCTCGCTTGCTGACATCGGCAGAAAAGGTGCTTGCCCTGCGACCGAGCGCTTCCACTTCCTTCTTTACTGCTTCCAGCTTGTCGGCCTTCAGATCGACAAGCGCGATGTCAGCGCCGTCCTTGGCCAGTCTAAGCGCGATGCCGCGGCCTATACCCTGTGCTGCGCCGGTGACGAGAATTTTTTTGCTGTCCAGTGACATGGTGCTTCTCCTTGAATTGACGTTTGACACGGCAGTCTGAATGGATGGACTGCCGTGTCGGCAGATCGGGCTTAGAAGTGTGCGTCGATATCGACGACATCAATCAGCTTGTGGTTCACGAACTCCTTCAGACCGAGACCCAGCAATTCGCGGCCATAGCCCGAACGGCGGATGCCGCCGAATGGCAGGTCAGCTTCCACTTTGGTCGGGTGATTGACGAACACCATGCCGGTTGAAATCCGCTTTGCCACTTCCGCGCCCCGCTTGGGGTCTGAGGTGAAGACAGAACCGCCCAGTCCGAAGGGTGAATCATTGGCGATGCGGACGGCATCTTCCTCATCCTTCGCGCGAAACAGCATGGAAACCGGGCCGAAGAACTCCCAGTAGCGCGCCGGATTGCCTTCATGGACATCGGTGAGAATGGTTGGCTGTACAAAGGCACCATGATTGGGCACTGCCGGGCCGACTTCTTCGGCCTTCGCACCCAGCTCGACCGCCTTGCGAATTTGTTCTTTTAAATCGTCTGCCGCCTTTTGCGAGGACAGCGGTGCGAGTGTGGTTTTTGGGTCGAATGGGTCGCCGGTGACAAGCTTCGCAACACCCTTGCGATAGCCATCCAGAAAAGTGTCATAGACCTCGTCAACGATGATCATGCGCTTGGAAGAAACGCAGACCTGCCCTCCGTTCCAGTGGCGGCCGAACACCGCCCAGTCGATCGTTTTGGGCATGTCGGCATCGGCCAGAACGACAAAGGCGTCGGCACCGCCCAATTCCATTGTCGATTTCTTGAGCGCCTTGCCGGCCTCGGCGGCGACCACGGAGCCAGCGCCTTCTGACCCCGTCAACGCCACGCCGTGAACGCGCGGATCGTTGATGATCTTGTTGATCTGATCGCGTGTTGCATAGAGGTTCTTGAAAGCGCCTTCCGGCAGGCCTGCGTCCATCATCAGCTTTTCGAAGGCTGCCGCACTTTGCGGGACGTTTGACGCATGTTTGAGGATGAGCGTGTTGCCAGCCGAGAGCTGCGGCGCAAGAATGCGCGCAATCTGGTAATAGGGGAAGTTCCACGGCTCAATGGCCAGCAGGACGCCCAGCGGCTCATGCACCAGTATTGCATCGCCTTCTGCGGGATCAAGCACCGGCAGCTTTTCGGGCTTCAACAATTCTTCGGCGTGACGAACGTAATATTCGAAGATTTTGGCCGACAGTTCAACTTCCGCCTTCGCTTCGGAGATGAGCTTGCCCATTTCCAGCGTCAGTAATTTCGCAAAGGCATCGCTGTCGCGCCGCAAAATGTCGGCAGCTTTCTGGAGAATGCGCCCACGCTCCGCAAATGGCGTGTCACGCCACTTCAGGAAGGCTGCATCCGCCTTGTCGAGGGCCGTATTGACCTCCGCATCGGTCGCGTCGGGAAACGTTGCAACGGTTTCTCCAGTGTAGGGATTTATGGTTGCATATGCCATTGCCATTCTCCATTGTGAGTGAGGGTGTTGCGTTCTTTTAAGAGATCAGGCGCCAAGATCCTTCACCGCCTGAACCATTTGCGTCAGCACGGCCTGCGCATCGCCGTAGACCATGCTGCAATTCTCGTTGAAAAAGAGGACATTCTCCACGCCCGAGTAGCCCTTTCCCTGGCCACGCTTGACGACGTAGACCTGATGAGCCTTGTCGGCATCAAGGATGGGCATACCGTAAATCGGCGAGGACTTATCAGTACGGGCTGCGGGGTTGACCACATCGTTGGCACCAATAACCAGCGCGACATCGGTGTTGGCAAACTCGGCGTTGATGTCCTCCATGTCGAAGATGATATCGTAGGGCACACCGGCTTCAGCCAGCAGCACATTCATGTGCCCGGGCATACGGCCTGCGACTGGATGGATCGCAAACTTCACGTCGACACCTGCCGCCTGAAGCAGCTTGACGAACTCGTAGAGTTTTTGCTGCGCCTGAGCGACGGCAAGTCCGTAGCCGGGGATGATGATGACACTGGAGGCATAGCGCATGGCGATGGCGGCATCGCTGGCATCAGTGCTTTTCATTTCGCCGTGGGTTTCGGCATTGCCCTGAACTGCGGCATCGCCGAAATTCGAGAACAGCACATTGGTCAGCGAGCGGTTCATCGCCTTGGCCATCAACACGGTCAACAATGTGCCGGCTGAGCCGACCACCATGCCCGCGATCATCAGCGATGGATTTTGCAGCGCGTAGCCCTCAAGCCCCACGGCAAGACCCGTGAAAGCATTGTAAAGCGAGATTACCACTGGCATGTCGGCCCCGCCGATCGGCAGCGTCATCATGATGCCGAATGCCAGTGCGCCCAGGAAGAACAGCACCGCCAGCAGGGGTAAATACGACGTGTTGAAGAACACCACGAGGGCAATACCGAGCAGAAGAGTGGCCAGAAACAGCGCGCCGTTGACAAGGCGCTGCCCGCCAAAACGCCAGGGCTTGTTGATCTTGCCGTCGAGTTTTGCCCAGGCGATCACTGATCCCGTCAGCGATATAGAGCCGATCAGCGCGCCAGCAGCGGTCACAGACAGGATCACCGGTGCCGGCGCTCCGTGCCGCGACAGTTCGACCGCAGCGACTGCGGCCGCTGCGCCGCCGCCCATGCCATTGTAGAGCGCGACCATCTGCGGCATGGCTGTCATCTCGACCTTACGTCCACGCAGGTAAGCCCAGCCGCCACCCAGACACAGAGCTATAACGGCGAGGATCAGATTGACCCCGCGGTGCGGTGCGACCTCGGGCGAGATTTCAAAGATTGTCAGGAAACTGGCTGCGACTGCCACCACCATGCCGATGCCAGCTACAACGATGCCGGAGAGCGCTGTCACCGGTGAGGACATCCGCTTGAGGCCGAAAATGAACAAGCCAGCGGCGGCCAATCCGCTCAGCCCTAGGATGTGCTGAATAAGCATGTCAGTTTTTCCCGCTTCCACTGGACTTGAACATGGCGAGCATACGGTCGGTCACAATATAGCCGCCAGCGGCATTGGCCGCACCGAGCGCGACGCCGAGAAAGCCGACGACTTGTGCGAAAGGCGTGGTCGCATTGAGCAGCGCATGGAGTGCACCGACGACAACGATGCCGTGGATGAAGTTCGAACCCGACATCAGCGGGGTATGCAGGATTGAGGGGACACGGCTGATGACTTCGTAGCCGGTGAACGCCGCCAGCATGAAAATATAGAGTGCAATCAGCCAGGTCATTGATGTGTCGATTGTCATTTCGCAGTCTCCGCGCTGGGTGAAGCCACACCGTTTGTCCCCTGTTGCAGCGTGGCATCGCGGATAGTTCCGTCATGGATCACAACGGCACCGGTGATGACCTCGTCTTCAAAATCAAGCGAGATAGCCCCGTCTTTCACAAGCAACGTAACGAGATTGAGGATATTCTTGGCGTAAAGTTCGCTGGCATGCTGGGCGAGCGCCGAAGGCACATTAAGCGGCCCCAGAATTGTCACCGGCCCCACGTTGATCGTCTGGCCGGGCTGCGTGCCTTCACAGTTACCGCCGCTTTCAGCGCCGAGATCGACGATCACAGCACCCGGCTTCATCGCCGCAATCTGGTCTGCCGCGATCAGGATCGGCGCGCGCCGACCGGGTACCGCTGCCGTCGTGATGATCATGTCAGCCTCGGCGATGTGACGTGACACGACCTGGCGCACCTGCATTTTTTCGTCCGCCGTCAATTCGCGCGCATAGCCGCCTTCACCACGTGCATCAATGCCGGTATCAACGAATTTCGCACCCAGCGACTGCGCCTGTTCGGCGGTCTCGGGACGGACATCATAACCTTCGGTGATGGCACCGAGCCGGTGTGCGGTCGCCAGCGCCGAAAGCCCAGCCACGCCCAGCCCCATGACCAGAACTTTTGCTGCGCGCAGTGAGCCTACGGCGGTCGTCATCATCGGCAGGATGCGCGGCATGTGCACCGCGCCCAGTAGCGGTGCATAATAACCCGCGAGCGCAGCCTGACTAGACAGTGCGTCCATTGATTGCGCCCGGCTGATGCGCGGGATGCGTTCCATCGCGAAGGCTGTGATCTTGCCTTCGCGCAAGGCTGTGATAAGGTCCGGATTTTCGGCTGCGTAGAGGAAAGAGACGAGCAGGGCGCCCGGTTTCATGGCTTTTGCCACTTCGACCGTGGGCGGCTGGACAGCCAGCACAATATCGGCATTTGCCACGAGAGCTTGAGCGCTATCCGCGAAGGTCACATCCTGATAGGCTGTGTCCGCGAAGGTCGCGTTATGGCCTGCGCCGCTTTCCAATGTTACCGCTGCGCCCAGTCGTGCGAGCCGCGTGGCGACTATCGGCACCGTGGCAACGCGTTTTTCTCCGGGCTTTGTTTCTCTGAGCACTGCTATCTGGATCGCCATTGCCTGCCCCGCTATCGTTTCGCTCAGCCTTCCAGTATGAACTGCAAGCGAAAGATAGACCGTTTTAATGGCCAAGTACATTGATTAAAATCAATGGCAATTCAGATAGCGTTTGATATTAGTATTTACTGAATATTCTTTTTGTTACAGCGAGGTCGCACACCATAACACCGACACCCAGAAAAAAGAGACTGAGCCGACAGGAGGCCCAGATGCAGACGCGGGAGCGGCTCATCGAATCCGCAACACAGCTTTTTATCAAATCTGGTTTTGCGGGGACTTCACTGCGGGATATTGCTGAGGAGGCGGGCTATTCACAAGGTGCCTTCTATTCGAATTTTCCCTGCAAAGAGGCGGTGCTCCTTGAGATTCTGAAAAGGCATACCGCATTTGAAGACGAGGAGCTTGAAGCCATCGTCGGAAACGAAGATCACAGTATCGAGCAAGTTCTTGATGCGCTGGAACTCTGGTGCGAGAAATTTGACAAAGACCGCAACTGGTCGATCCTGGCAATCGAACTTCAACTTCATGCATTGAGAAGCCCGACATTTGCGGCAAGCTATGCTCACTTCTGGTTGGAGCATGAGAAGCGTATCGCCGAACTGATCAGGCGCACGTTCAAACGCGCCGGCAAAGTTGCGCCAGCGCATTGCGCGCAATTGGCTGCCGGTTTTATGGCTTTGGCGAACGGGCTGGCCGTGCAGGAAAGCATGGAACGTCCGCCGCTCATTGCAGCGACAATCACATTATTTTTGCGTAGCTTTATCGATGCCGCCGAACGGGAGACACATGTGGTGCCTCCCCGATAACCGTGCTTTGCCTTTCACCGCAAGGATACAGGCCTGACGTCACCCAACAGACACAAGCGAGAAGGAATACTCTACCATGCATTACAGCAGCGGAAACTATGAAGCCTTCGTTCGTCCCCGCAAGCCCGAAGGCGCGGATAAGAAGACGGCCTGGTTTGTCGGTTCCGGTCTTGCCGGGCTTGCGGGGGCGGCCTTCCTGATCCGGGATGGTGGCATCGCCGGTGAGCGTATTACGATTCTTGAGGAACTTGATTTGCCCGGTGGCGCACTTGATGGGCTTGATGTACCCGAAAAGGGGTTCGTCATCCGCGGCGGTCGCGAGATGGAGGAACATTTCGAATGCCTTTGGGATCTCTTTCGTTCCATCCCGTCGCTGGAAATTGAAGATGCCAGCGTGCTTGATGAATTCTATAGGCTCAACAAGGACGATCCGAATTTTTCGCTGCAACGCGTTACCCAGAAACAGGGGCAGGATGTCCCCGACAAAGCACTGCTGACGCTCAACGACAGGGCACAGAGAGAGCTGCTCTCGATCATTCTGGCGACGCGCGAAGAAGTAGAGAACAAGCGTATCAATGAAGTCTTGGGTGAAGATTTTCTCAAGAGTAATTTCTGGCTCTACTGGCGCACCATGTTCGCCTTTGAGGAATGGCATTCAGCGCTGGAAATGAAGCTTTATCTGCACCGTTTCATCCATCACATTGGAAGTCTGTCAGACTTCTCCTCCCTTAAATTCAATCGCTACAACCAATATGAATCCATGGTTCTGCCACTGGTGAAGTGGCTGACGGATCAGGGCGTCAGATTTCGCTATGGCGTTGAGGTCACGGATGTCGATTTCGATATTCAGCCGGACCGCAAACAGGCAACGCGGATCCACTGGATCGAAAAGGGTGTTGAAGGCGGTGTTGATCTTGGGGCTGACGATCTCGTTTTCATCACCATCGGCTCGCTGACGGAGAATTCCGATGATGGGGATCACAAGACCCCGGCGAAGTTGAACGAGGGGCCAGCTCCGGCCTGGGATCTCTGGCGGCGCATAGCGGCCAAGGATTCCGCCTTCGGACGCCCTGATGTGTTTGGGGCCCATATCCCCGAAACCAAATGGGCCTCGGCGACAGTCACCACGCTGGATAAACGCATTCCTGAATATATTGCGAAGATCGCCAAGCGCGATCCGTTCAGCGGCAAGGTCGTGACGGCTGGCATCGTGACCGTCAAGGATTCCAGTTGGTTGATGAGTTGGACCGTGAGCCGCCAGCCGCATTTCAAAAAACAACCCAGGGATCAGATTGTTGCTTGGGTCTATGCGTTGTTTGTTGATCGGCCCGGCGATTATGTGAAAAAGCCGATGCAGGAATGTACGGGTGAAGAAATTACCCAGGAATGGCTCTATCACCTCGGTGTGCCGGTCGAGGATATCCCGGAACTGGCTGCAACAGGCGCACGGACTGTGCCGGTGATGATGCCTTATATCACCGCGTTCTTTATGCCACGTCAGGCCGGAGACCGGCCGGATGTGGTACCGGAGGGGGCGGTCAACTTCGCATTCATCGGTCAGTTTGCTGAATCAAAGCAGCGGGACTGCGTTTTCACGACGGAATATTCCGTGCGCACCCCCATGGAGGCAGTCTATACATTGCTCAATGTCGAACGTGGTGTGCCTGAGGTCTTTAACTCGACTTATGATATTCGCACGCTGCTCGCCGCGATTGGTCCTCTCAGAGACGGCAAACGGGTCGGTATTCCCGGTCCCGAATTTCTCCGAAAGCTATTGATAAAAAAGCTCGACTCTACCGAGATTGGGGCATTGCTGAGAGAGTTTCACCTGATTTCAATCGAATAATCTCTACCCACCGCGCCGATCACGCGGTGGGTGAGAATGCCATTCTTCGAGCAGGGGTGCACTTCCATAAAACCTGGCATGTGAACACGTTCACATGCCCCTTTTACTTGAAGCATTGCTTCATCGATTCTCGTTTCACGCCGACAGGACTTATGTCCTATCTGCCTGCTTTTACGCATTATCCTCCGTAAAAGCGCGAAACGGTTTTGCTGGAAGTGTCCTAATCTTCGTCAACAACGCGAAGATGCAGCTGACTGCCTGAGTTCTCTGCTGAACGTGTCGGGTTGCGCGGTGTTTCTTCAGCCGGTGCCGGGCCAAATTCAAGCGCTTCAATCTTTGCACCGCGCTTGGTGACTTTATTGGAAGACACCAGAATGTCATCAATATCCTTGTTGGCCTGCAAGAAATGGGTTTGCAGCTTGCGCACACGCTCATCAAGGCGGCCCACATCTTCCATCAGACGGATCACTTCACCCTGAATGACATGCGCCTGTTCGCGCATACGGGCATCTTTTAAGATCGCCTGAATAACCTGAATGGACAGCATCAGGAGCGATGGCGAGACAATGACGATCCGCGCCCGGTGCGCGCGCTGGATCAGCGCTTCAAAATGCTCATGAATATCGGCAAAAATGGATTCCGATGGGACAAACAGGAAAGCCGTGTCCTGTGTTTCGCCGGTAATCAGATATTTGTCGGAAACATCCTTGATATGCACTTCCATATCACGGCGGAACTGTGTCACGGCTGTCTTGCGTGCTTCCGGCGCTTCCGTTTCGCGCATGGAATTCCATGCCTCAAGCGGGAATTTCGCGTCGATGACCAGTGATGGCGCGTTGTTTGGCATCCTGACAAGGCAATCGGGGCGCGTGCCATTGGACAGTGTCGCCTGAAACTCATAAGCGCCCTGCGGCAGACCATCGGCAATGATCGCTTCCATGCGTGACTGGCCGAAGGCACCGCGCGTCTGCTTGTTGGCAAGGATTGCCTGCAACTGCACCACCTGACCGGCGAGCGACTGGATATTGTTCTGCGCCGTGTCGATAACCGCCAGACGCTCCTGCAACTTTGCGAGGTTTTCATGGGTCGAACGGGTCTGCTCGGTCATGGTCTGGCCGATGCGATGGGTCATGCCATCGAGCCGTTCGCGGATCGACTGATTGAGCTCCGCCTGCCGTGAGCCAAAAACTTCGGCCATGGTCTGCATGCGACCCTGCATTTCAGATTGTGCCTTCAAAATCTCCGCCATGCGATATTCCGCATCGCGCGCACGGTCTTCAGCCTGCGCTTCCGCAACAGCTCTGAGACGCGCAGAACGCGCTGCCGCAATGAGAAAAATAGCGAGGCAAATGACCAGCACAACAATGCCCGCAAGGAGAATATTTCCCAGCGTGAAAGAGGTTGCACCAAGCTGCAAAAGCGGTTCGTTCAAGAGATTCTGGTTTTCCATTGCACAAGCTTAACTGATTCGTGTCGTCTTGATGAGATCAAAACAAGAACATTTTGCAAGTTACAATTGACGATTCTTGCGCAAGCGATTACGTGAAGCGCATGTCTATTAAACCGCTCATCATCCTTCCCGATCCCGTCCTGCGCGAGCTTTCCAAGCCTGTCGAGCGCTTTGACGATCAGTTGCGCAAATTTGCCGGCGACATGCTCGACACGATGTATGACGCGCCGGGCATTGGCCTCGCCGCCATTCAGGTGGGCGAACCTCTGCAGATGCTTGTCATTGATCTTGCCAAGGAAGACGAGCCCAAGGCGCCGCATGTCTTCATCAATCCGGAGATTGTCGCCTCATCAGACGAACGCAGCGTCTATGAAGAAGGCTGTCTTTCGATCCCGGATTATTATGCGGAGGTCGAGCGGCCTGCGAGTATCACGGTCAATTATTTCGATGCGGATGGCAAGGAAAAGTCGATAGAAGCCGATGGGCTGATGGCGACCTGTTTGCAGCATGAAATCGACCATCTCAATGGCATACTGTTTATCGATCATATCTCCAAGCTCAAGCGCGATATGGTCATCAAGAAGTTCAAGAAGCTCGCCAGCCAGCGCGCGTCAAACAGGGCTTTGTGATGCGGATTATCTTTATGGGGACGCCGGATTTCTCCGTGCCAATCCTCACAGCCATCATCGGACAGGGCTATGATGTCGTTGCTGTTTATTCGCAGCCACCGCGTCCGGCTGGCCGTCGCGGACTGGAACTGACAAAGTCGCCGGTGCATGAAAAGGCCGAGGAATTCGGCATTCCGGTCTTCACACCGAAAAGCCTGAGAGGCGCCGAAGAGCAGGACGTTTTTGCGAGCCTTGAAGCGGATGTGGCAATCGTCGTGGCTTATGGCCTTCTGCTGCCACAGGCAATTCTCGATGCGCCGCGCCTTGGATGTTACAATGGTCATGCCTCGCTTCTGCCGCGCTGGCGCGGGGCTGCTCCCATTCAGCGCTCCATCATGTCGGGCGACACTGAAACCGGCATGATGATCATGAAAATGGATGCGGGGCTTGATACCGGTCCTGTCGCCATGGCCGAAAAAGTTGCGATCACGCCGGACATGACAGCTGGAGAGCTGCATGATCGTCTCAGCATGATCGGTGCCGATCTGATGGTGCGTGCGCTTGGTGCGCTTGAGCGCGAAAGTCTCGCACTTCAGCCCCAGGCTGAAGAAGGTGTGACTTATGCCGCCAAGATCGATAAGGCCGAGGCGCGGATCGATTGGTCGAAGCCTGCTAAGGACGTTCACAACACCATCCGTGGCATTGCTCCATTTCCGGGCGCATGGTGCGAGATGGAAATCAACGGCGCGGTTGAACGTGTCAAACTCCAGCGCTCTACATTGGGCGAGGGAAGCGGCGCTCCGGGCACTGTACTTGACGATCGCCTGACGATCGCGTGCGGCGAGGGTGCTGTGCGGCTCGTCACGCTACAACGTTCAGGCGGGAAGCCCTTGCCTGCGCAGGAGTTTTTGCGTGGTGCAACAGTGACGAAGGTTCTCTGAGCGGTGCCTCGTTACAAGATCACTGTCGAATATGACGGCACGCCTTATGTCGGCTGGCAGCGGCAGGAAAATGGCCATGCTGTTCAGAACGCAATTGAGCAGGCGTTTAAAAAGTTCTGCGGCGAAGATCTGACATTGAGCGCGGCAGGCCGCACTGATGCAGGCGTTCATGCGAGCGCGCAGGTCATTCATGTCGATCTGACAAAAGATTGGGGTGCTGCGAAAGTGCGCGATGCGCTCAATGCGCATCTGGTGATGGCTGATGAACGCATCAGCATTCTCAATGTCGAGAAGACGACGGATGCTTTTGACGCGCGTTTTTCGGCGCGTGCCCGGCACTATCTTTATCGCATTCACAATCGTCGTGCGCCGCTGGCGATTGATTATCAGCGCGTTTGGTGGGTGCAGAAACGCCTTGACCACGAAGCGATGCATGAGGCTGCCAAGCGGCTTCTGGGCGAACATGATTTTACGACATTTCGCGCAACGCAATGTCAGGCAAAAAGCCCGATCAAAACGCTTGACCGGCTCGATGTCACGCGCAATGGCGATTATGTCGAAATGCGCGTTTCAGCGCGTTCGTTCCTGCATAATCAGGTGCGCTCCTTTGCGGGAAGCCTGATGGAAGTGGGGGTTGGCCGCTGGACGGCTGATGATTTGCAGGCCGCACTCGAGGCCAAAGATCGCAAAGCCTGTGGTCAGGTCGCGCCGCCCTATGGCCTCTATCTGATCGGCGTTGATTACCCGTTTCCGTTTTAAAAACTGTTCGCACCAATCCCAATGCCAAAAAGCTGTTGCAGGAACACTGTGATAAACAGTGAGCCGAAGAACATGCAGGCAAAGAACGGGGCCACATAAGCGTGTGGGCGTTGCAGCACGATAAAGGTCAGCCGGTAGCTCAGGATGATCGAGATGGTGAAGAGCACCAGCGCAAACAGTGTCGCGATATCAAGAAAACCCGGAAAGAACAGCTGCAGCAGTGTGATTGGCGCGAAAAGCCATGCGAGAAAGGCGCTGCCCCAATTGATGGCGATTACATAGGCTGCATAGCGCTTTGCAATGCCAATCCGTTTGGCAAGCATCCCGACGATTGCGAGTGGGATGACCCATGCGGCAACATCCACAAATGCGGCGCGCATGACGATGGCAAGGCGTATGCCTGCCTCATCGCTCCCTGCGGTCAGATCCGCCGCATAGGCAACCCATGTTGCTAAAAGCGGCGGAAGAGCGACGACAATCGCATAGAAAGATGTCCAGAAATCTTCTGCGGAGATGTCGAGATATGCGAGGCCGTCCTTGCGGCCAAGCATCATCTTCCAGACGCCCGTGAAATATCTGAAAACATCATCCAGACTGGGCATGGCGTTCCTCTAGCCAAAAAAATCAGCGATGAATCGTTCGTAAATCTGTGTGAGACCTTCAAGATCAGACAAGGCGACACGTTCGTCAACCATGTGCATGGTCTGTCCGACAAGCCCGAATTCAACCACCGGACAATAATCCTTGATGAAACGCGCGTCCGATGTGCCGCCTGACGTGGAAAGCGCCGGGCGCTTGCCGGTGACCGCTTCCACAGAAGCGGTCAGTGTGCCGATCAGCTTTTCGTCGCGGGTGAGAAACACGTGGCTCGGGTTCTCGCGCCATGTCAGCTCATACTTGATTGGGGCTTCCCGGCCCGGACGCAGACGGTCGTTGCGCGAAGCCTTTTCAAGGCGCGAGATGATCTCGGCCTTCAGGCTGTCTGCGGTCCATGAATCGTTGAAGCGGATATTGAAGGAAGCGGTTGCCTTGTTGGCGATGACGTTGGTTGCCGTGTTGCCCACATCAACCGTTGTCACTTCCATGTTGCTGGCCTGAAAATCAGCCGTGCCTTCATCGAAAGCCGGATAAAGCAGGCCGTCGATCAGCGTGGTGACGCCACGAACCGGATTTTCTGCCAGATGCGGATAAGCAGCGTGACCCTGCACGCCATGCACTGTGATTGTGCCGGAGATCGAGCCGCGACGCCCGATCTTGATCATGTCGCCGAGGGTGTTCGGGTTGGTTGGTTCGCCAACAAGGGAAGCGTCCCAGGTTTCACCCCTGTCCTTGGCCCATTGCAGCAGCTTTTCGGTGCCGTTAACGGCCGGTCCTTCTTCATCACCTGTGATGAGGAAGGAGATGCTGCCCTTGAGGCTGTCATGCTTTTCAATATGGCGCGCAACAGCAGCCACAAAGCAGGCGATGCCGCCCTTCATATCGACTGCGCCACGGCCATACATGATGCCGTCTTCGATCGCGGCAGAGAAAGGCGGGTGTTTCCAGTCGCTTTCATTGCCCGGAGGCACGACATCGGTGTGGCCTGCAAACATTAGATGAGCGCCATTTCCGGATTTGCGCGCATAAAGGTTTTCAATGTCCGGCGTGTCTTCGTCCGTGAAGACCGGGCGCTGAATGGAAAAGCCCATTGGCTCAAGCATCGCTTCTAAGGCCGTCAGCGCGCCACCTTCAGCGGGCGTTACGGACGGGCAGCGGATGAGAGCGGCGAGGTTATCGGCGGGATTGGTAGGAAGGCTCATGATGTCGATGCTTTGTTCCGGGAATCGTATGGGCCTGAGATTAGATCGGGAAGCTTTCAGATGAAATAGCAATCGCCTCTTTCGATAAACAAGTTCGAGGGTGTGTAAAAATCGCAGCTTTTCTCAGGCCGTTGCAATTTGCGAATGAAATTTCCTTGACCAGAGGGGCTTTGTCATCGTTAGTTAAAAAAAGGTTGATAGCGAGATCCAGAAAATGGGCCGGTCAACCGGGGAATTGTCACTTGAAATTGTTTCTGGCGACATTTTAAAAATGGGAATCTGCCATGCGTTTACTGGTTTGTGCATCTGCAGCTATAATTTTCGGAGCGTCACTTTTACCGGCCAAAGCTGCGCAATGGAGTGAAGCCGGTGGACTGACCAGCATTCCCTATGGCCATCTTGATTATTGCAAGCGTAACCCGCGTGATTGCGGTTCACATCGTGTGCAGGCTCCTATGAAGCTGACACCTGATCGCATGAAGATGCTGCAAGCCGTCAACGCATCCGTTAATGCTGCCATCAAGCCGGTTTCCGATCAGGATAATTACGGTAAGCGCGATTACTGGACTATTCCGAAGAATGGCAAGGGTGATTGTGAAGACTATGTGCTTTTAAAGCGTGCCAAGCTTTTGGCAAAGGGTATCAGCGCGTCGCAGTTGCTGATTACCATGGTTCAGGGCAGCGAGGCGCATATTGTGCTGAGCGTGCGCACGGATCATGGCGACTTTATTCTCGACAATATGCGCTCGGAAGTGCTGCCGCTGGAGAAGACATCATATCGCTATATCAAGATGCAGTCGCCGGGCAATTCCGGTCAATGGGTGTCGATTGCAGGCCGAGGTATGACGGTTGCTAATAATTGATATGGGGTAGCTGCCTTTGCAAAAGGCAGTTATCTTTTGAAGAAAATGGACAGGGTCGCATTGTGCGGCCCTATTATTTTTCCGGTTGGGTGCGCGCGGATAAAGCATTCAAACGCTGTCAAAACTGATTTGCGGATCATGTCGAGGATGAAACGTTCAGCCACCAAATTGTCGCCAATGAGCTTTATTGTTCGATATTAATATACAGTGATTGCAAACAGACTGTTCAGGAAAAATGAACAAAAATACCCTTATAACAGTTGCGTGAATGCTGATATATGATTTAAATAATTGTTTATAAAGAGTATTTTTTAGAAAACCGGTTGATGGTGAAAAAATTGTTTGCACGAATGTGTGATTAAGAAAACATTTTTGTGACTGGAACTTTCTCCCACTGTCACCCATTTGAGGTGCATCAGGACGATGCGCAGAACGTCGTCATGTGACTAAGGAGATAGAAAATGAATAAGTTTGTTCTTGCTGCTGCTGCGCTTGCTCTGAGCGCCGGTGCTGCTTTTGCTGAAAACCCACATGTTGGTGAACCAGCTGATCTTTATGCAAATGACCGTACGCCGGTTGCAACACAGGGTGTTGATTACTCGGCACCTGCGTCGATCAATTCGACCTATAAGGATGGTTCTGCAAACCGCTTCGGTGATGCATCGCCATCAAGCTACCAGAACTAAGCATTTGATCAAAAATCTGGTTATGGGGCTTCGATTTTATCGTGTCATAGCCAGTCGATCACATCGTGAGTACGCCCTCCCAAGGTGCTCATAGATTGATCAAGAAGATAGAGAATTTAACACATCTCCCCGGAGGATGGCTGCTTGCCATCCTGACGTCCCCGAAAGGAAAGGCGAATTGCCATCCGATGGGGGGATAGAAGGACTATGAAAATGAAGAAGTTCGTTCTTGCTGCAGCCGCTCTTGCTCTGAGCGCCGGTGCCGCTTTCGCTGAAAACCCAAATGTTGGTATACCAGCTGATCTTTATGCAAATGATCGTACGCCAGTGGCAACACAGGGCGTCGATTACACCGCTCCTGCTTCCATTCACACGCAGACCTATAGCGATGGTTCCGCACATCGTTTTGGTGATGCATCGCCATCAAGCTACCAGAACTAAATTTGAGAGCTTGTTTGCGGACCGCCTTGTCAATTTTATCAAGGCGGCCCGCATCAAATACTGTCCGTAAATATTGCTGTTACTGAATATATGTTTTTTTAAAAGTATAGTAATTTAATTGATTAAATATATCTGAATTTTTTACTTAAAAGGTTTGAAAAATGAAAAAAATTTCGATTGCCATCCTCACCCTAACGTTGAGCGCGGGAGCTGCTTACGCTGAAAATCCTTTCGTTGGTGAACCGCCCGCTATGGCCGCCCAGGATAAATTAAACATTCTCCCTGGCAATCCATCCATTTCTGCCATGAAGAGGGATGTGGATTATACTGCACCTGCATCCATTAATAGTGGAAACCATAACACCAGCCGCGCGAACCGCCTCCATCGTCACGATGGATCAGCGCATCGGTTTGGCGATGCTTCACCTGCAAGCTATCCGCAAGGGGACTGGCATTGAGGCATTCCTGATTGAGCGTTTGACTTTGCCTGCATTGGCAGTCGTCGAAGTGCTTTCGGATTATTCTTAAAAAAAAGGCGAAGCTTTCGGGCTTCGCCTTTTTGGTTTGGTCATGCAGGCAAATTAGTCGCGCAGCAATTCATTGATCGAGGTCTTGGAGCGGGTCTTTTCATCGACGCGTTTGACGATCACGGCGCAATAAAGGCTTGGCCCCCAGTTTTCGCCCGGGACGTTTTTGCCGGGCATGGTGCCAGCAACAACGACCGAATATGGTGGGACTTCGCCGTAGAAGACTTCGCCTGTCGCACGGTCGACGATCTTGGTCGACTTACCAATAAACACACCCATGCCGAGCACGGCACCTTCGCGAACGATACAGCCTTCGACGACTTCCGAACGCGCACCAATGAAGCAGTTGTCTTCGATGATGGTCGGGCCTGCCTGCATTGGTTCCAGAACGCCGCCAATGCCGACGCCGCCGGAAAGATGCACGTTCTTGCCGATCTGTGCACAGGAGCCCACAGTCGCCCAGGTGTCGACCATCGTTCCTTCATCGACATAAGCGCCGAGGTTGACGAAAGACGGCATCAGAATCGCGTTGGGCGCGATGTAAGCGGAATGACGGACCACGCAGTTTGGAACAGCGCGGAAACCGGCCTTTTCGAATTCATTGGCTGTCCAGCCGTCGAACTTGGAAGGAACCTTGTCCCACCAGGAAGACTGGCCGGGGCCACCCTTGATGACTTCCATCGGGTTGAGACGGAAAGAAAGCAGGACGGCTTTCTTGAGCCACTGATTAACCTGCCAGTTGCCGTCCGCCTGTTTTTCTGCCACACGCGCTTCACCGCGATCAAGCATAAGCAGCGACTGCTCAACAGCATCGCGCACTTCGCCGCGCGTTGTCGTGTTAATGCCATCGCGCTCGTCAAAAGCCTTTTCGATGACCTTTTCAAGGGAGGCGAAATCTGGCTTGGTCATAGGGCGGTCTCCATAAAATGGCAGGATAAGCGGCTGCCGTCTTTTGGTCGGCAGTTGTCACAGAAGTGATTAAGCGAAGGGAACATATGGGTCAATCGCGATATTGTGGGAAATAACTGAACGCGGTTGGGCCAGATTAAGAATTTAGCGCCCAAATTGATGCTAAGGCATCAATACGCATTGAAATTGAAGGAGCAGGCAAGCATGAACCCAATGGAGAAGTCCGGCTGGACGCCTTTCCCCAATTCTGAGGAAGCCGTTAAACAGGCGCGCACTGTGCCTCAGACACCTCAGACCGAAGCTCCGGCATATCGTCTTGCCTTTATGGACGATGACTTCATGACCCGACGCGACATGCGTCCGGTCCGGCTTCAGCTTGAGCTTCTTAAACCAGAACTGATCCTTGCGGATCGCGGCATCAAGTCTACGGTTGTCATGTTCGGCGGCGCACGTATTCCGGAGCCGGGCGGTGAAGCCTGGGCTGCGAAGAACGAAGTGCAGAAAAAAAACCTTGAGGCCAATGCGCGCTATTATGAAGAAGCGCGCAAATTTGCCCGCATCTGCTCGGAATATTCGGCAACCACCTATTATCGTGAATTCATCATTGTCACAGGCGGCGGTCCGGGCGTGATGGAGGCTGGCAACCGCGGTGCCGCCGATGTTGGTGCGCCGACCATTGGCCTTAATATCGTGTTGCCGCATGAGCAGGCACCAAACGCGTATGTAACGCCAGAACTCTGCTTCAACTTCCATTATTTTGCGCTGCGCAAAATGCATTTTCTGATGCGTGCAAAGGCCGTCTGCGTCTTCCCCGGCGGCTTCGGTACGATGGATGAACTCTTTGAAGCGATGACGCTGATTCAGACAGACCGTATGGAGCGTATGCCGCTCATCCTGTTTGGCAAAGATTTCTGGAGCAAGGCGATCAATATCGAGTTTCTGGCAGAGCAAGGCACAATTTCGCCTGCGGATATTGAGCTGCTGACTTTTGTTGAGACTGCGGACGAAGCATGGGATGAGATCAAAAAATTCTACAATCTCTGAATAAGAATGTAGAAGCCCGGCTGTTATCAGCCGGGCATTTTTTATCGCTCTGTAATAATGGTTTGTAGAAACTGGGTCAGATTGTCGGTGACATAATCGACCTGATCGGTGAATTCGGGATCGCTTTCCCATATTTCGGAGAATGTGGGTTCAAAATTGTTTGGAACCACCAGCACGGTTTTCATGCCCAATGTTTTTGGCACAACAAGATTGCGCGCCAGATCTTCGAACATCACAGCCTTTTGTGCATCAACGCCGAATGCCCCAAGAAAACGATCATAAGTGACGCGCTCTGGCTTGGGCGTCAGGCCTGCTGCAACGATGTCGAAAATATCGTCGAAATCATCGAGAATACCGAGCTGTTGTGCTGCACGTTCTGCATGGCCGCGATCACCATTGGTGAAGATGAAACGGCGGCCGGGCAGGGCGCGAATGGCTTCCCCCAGTGCCGGGTCCGGTTTCAACCATGTGTAATCAATGTCGTGGACCTTTTTGAGAAAGTCGTCGGGATCAATCTGATGGCATTCCATCAGGCCTTTCAGCGTGGTGCCATATTCCAGATAAAACTGCTTCTGAATCCTGCGCGCTTCCTCCCGCGGCAATTTCAGGAGGGTCTCGACATAGCTCGTCATCCGCACGTCGATCTGCGAAAACAGATCGGTTGCATGCGGATAGAGCGTATTGTCGAGATCGAATATCCAGTCAGTGACATGGGCAAAGGCTGGAGCGTCGGGTTGGTTGGTCATGGTTTTATTACGGCACGATCAGCGTGCCGGCGCCATGCTCGGTGAAAAGTTCGAGCAGGACCGCATGCGGTGTCTTGCCATTGAGAATGACCACGCCCTCAACGCCGCGACGGATCGCATCGATACAGGTTTCTACCTTCGGAATCATGCCGCCGGAAATCGTGCCGTCTTTGATCAGCGCCTGTGCATCGGCGACGGATAATTCCTTGATCAGGTTCTTATCCTTGTCGAGAACACCCGGAACATCCGTCAGGAACAGAAGGCGTGTTGCAGCCAGCGCGCCAGCAATAGCGCCTGCAAATGTATCGGCATTGATGTTGTAGGTGTGACCATCGCGACCCGGAGCCACAGGCGCAATAACCGGGATCATTTCGGAGCGCGCCAAAAGATCGAGAAGTGTGCGGTCAACTTCGGCGGGTTCGCCGACAAAGCCCAGATCAAGCACTTTTTCAATGTTGGAATCCGGGTCGAGCACTGTCTTGTGCGCTTTTTGCGCAAAAACCAAATTACCGTCTTTGCCACAAAGACCAATAGCCCATTCACCTTCAGCGTTAATGAGGGCGACAATTTCCTTGTTGATGGAACCGGCCAGAACCATTTCCACCACTTCAACCGTCTTTTCATCGGTGACGCGAAGGCCGCCTTCAAAGCGCGATTCGATGCCGAGCTTGGTCAGCATGGCCTGAATCTGCGGGCCACCGCCATGAACAACGATCGGATTGATGCCTGATTGTTTTAAAAGCGCTATGTCGCGGGCGAAGGCTTTGCCCAGCTCCGGGTTGCCCATAGCGTGGCCGCCATATTTGACGACGACATTCTTGTTTTCATAGCGCTGCATATAGGGCAGGGCTGCGGACAGGAGTTGCGCTTGCATTTCAGGATTTTCAAGAGTCGTCATCGCGGTTTCCATGGCTGGCGACAGAGGCAAGAGAGGCAGGCTTTTCTAAGCAATATGCGGTGCGGTGTAAAACGGTTTTCCGTTTTTTGTTCGCGATAATTTGAATGCGTTGCGAAAGATCGCCGCATTAAAATCTTTTGTGAGCGTTAGAAGATTGCTCATTTGCATATTCTTGAATGGAATAATTTTATGCGACGCGTATTTTTTACGTCTTTGATTTTGCTGGCGGGTATCAGTGCTTCGCAGGCGGCATCGACCACAGAAACGATCATCATGCTGCGCCATGGCGAAAAGCCGGAGCAGGGCCTTGGACAACTCAATTGTCAGGGGCTTAACCGGTCGCTGAAACTGCCTGCGGTGATCGCGCAAAAATTTGGCAAGCCGGATGTGATTTTTGCGCCCGACCCTGCACAGATGAAGGAGGATAAGGGCGTAAGCTACGCTTATAATCGTCCGCTCGCCACGATTGAGCCGACAGCGATCGCCTTTGGAATGCCTGTAGACACGCGTTTTGGCTATCAGGATATCAGAGCGTTGCAGAAAGTGCTTGAGCAGCCAGAATATGCTGGCAAGACGGTGCTGATCAGCTGGGAGCACAAGCAGATCGCCAAGCTTGCCGAAGGGCTTTTAACGGATAACGGGGGCGACAAAACCATCGTTCCCAAGTGGCGTGGCGATGATTTTGACAGCATTTATGTTCTTCACATCATGCGCGATGGTGCGAACACCACCACGCGATTTGAGCGGCTTAATCAGAGGCTAAACCATCAGCCCACTGTGTGCCCCAGTTAGAGCGCATACGCAAAAGTAGAAACCGGTTATTGGAGCAAGATGCGTGCCGTTGCGAAGCTCTTACGCGCTTCGCAGGCATTTGCCGTCACTTATTGCTTTGCGACGAGCGCAATGGCTGCGCGCAACTCATCAAGGCCCAAGCCTTTTTCAGATGAGGTTGTGATAATGCCAGGGAAGCATGCCGCACGCTTTTTCGTGAGTGCGTTGGTTTCTTCGATCAGGCGTGGAATGCCTGCGGCCTTGATCTTGTCGATCTTGGTCAGGACGATCTGATAAGAAACGGCAGCCTTGTCGAGCAGATCGAGCACTTCGGCGTCGTTTTTCTTGATGCCGTGGCGCGAGTCAATGAGCACATAAACGCGCTTCAAGGTGGTGCGTCCACGCAGATAGTCGAATACGAGACGCGTCCAAGCATCGACATGGGATTTTGGCGCTTCCGCAAAACCATAGCCCGGCATGTCGACCAGAGCGAGCGGTGGCAGATCACCATTCTCGCCGGAATAACCATCGGGAACGAAATAGTTGAGTTCCTGTGTGCGGCCCGGCGTGTTGGATGTACGGGCAAGGCCCTTTTTGCCAACAAGCGCATTGATCAGCGATGATTTGCCAACATTGGAACGACCTGCAAAGGCAATTTCAACCGGACCTTCTGGTGGCAGGAATTTCATCGAAGGCACACCACGAATGAAGATCCACGATTTTTTGAAGAGCAGGCGCCCTTCTTCGACCAAAGCTGCGTGTGCTGCGCGGGTTGCATCTGCTGCTAACTGGGCGGCTGCCTGCTTTTTATCCTGATCGCTCAATGTGGTCTTCCTGATACGTGTCTTTTATTAAGTACACGCATCAATGCTATGCGCTGCATTGTCAACCGCTGAGCATGATGGAGCACAAAAAAAGCCCGATCTTACGACCGGGCTTTTGTCTTTTTACTTTTTCGCCTCTTTTGGCTTTCGCTTGAAGAGGGCTTTGATATTGTCGAAGAGTTCGATCTTTACCCCCTGACGCTTCATGATGAAGCCCTGCTGGAGGATCGACAATGTGTTGTTCCATGCCCAGTAGATCACAAGTCCGGCCGGGAACGATGCCAGCATGAACGTGAAGATGATTGGCATCCAGGTGAAGATCATCGCCTGTGTTGGATCTGGAGGCGTTGGGTTCATGCGCATCTGAAGGAACATGGTGATGCCCATAATGATTGGCCAGACGCCGATCATCAGGAAGGCTGGCACTGCATAAGGCAACAGACCAAACAGATTGAAGATCGATGTTGGATCTGGTGCCGCAAGGTCGTGAATCCAGCCAAAGAACGGCGCATGGCGCATTTCAATGGTGACGTAGAGAACCTTATAGAGCGCAAAAAACACCGGAATCTGAACCAGCACCGGCCAGCAACCTGCAAGCGGGTTGATCTTCTCCTGCTTGTAAAGCTGCATCATTTCCTGCTGCTGCTTCATCTTGTCATCCGCATATTTTTCGCGGATTTCCGTCATTTTAGGCTGCACCAGCTTCATGCGTGCCATCGACTTGTACGACTTGTTGGCAAGCGGAAAGAACAGACCCTTGAGCAGAACAGTGACAACCAGAATGGCGACGCCGAAATTGCCGGAGAACTTGTAAATCCAGTCGATGAGGTAGAACATCGGCTTGGTGATGAAGTAGAACCAGCCCCAGTCGATCAGCAGCTCGAACTGCTTGATACCAAGCTTTGTTTCGTAGTTCTGGATTTCCTGAACCACTTTCGCACCAGCGAAAACATGGTTCTTGATCGTCTGCGACTGACCGGCATCAATCGTGATTGGTGCGCCAAGAAGATCGGACTGATAACGCGGACGTCCATCGGTAAAGTGCGAGAAACGCGCGGTGAATTTTTCATTCTGAGGTGGAACGAGCGTCGCCGCCCAGTATTTGTCGGTGATACCGACCCAGCCGCCAGTGACATCCTTGAACGAAATGTCCTTGTCGTCTTCAACCTTGGAATATTTGATTTCCTGCAAGCCGTCCTGGCCCATGACGCCGATCAGGCCTTCATGGAGAACATAGGTTGCGCTTGCGTGCTCAGGCTGGTTGAAGCGGGTGACGCGACCATAGGAGGCCAGCGAAACCGGCGCGCCTGCGTTGTTTGTGATCGTGTCATCAACCTCGAACATATAGGCATCATCGACTGAGATGACGCGCTTGAAGGTGATGTTCTTGTCGTTGGTGTAAGTCAGTGTAACCGGCGACGATGGCGTCAGCTTGTTGTTGCCTTCAACCGTCCAGACAGTATTGGGGCCGGGAACAGTTCCGGTTGTCTCATTGCCTGTGAAGCCGAGCTCGACGAAATAGCCCTGCTTCAGTGCAGATGGCGCAAGCAGTTCGATTTCAGGTGAATCTGGATTGACCGTTTCACGATATTTCTTGAGATAGAGATCATCAAGACGTGCACCGGTCAGGTTGATCGAACCGCGCAGGGAGGGCGTATCGATGTCAACGCGTTGCGACTGCGCAACAGCAGCTTCACGGGTGAGTGTTCCAGCTGCGGCTGCACCATCGCTATGACCCGGAACTGTGCCGGAAGCTGTATTGGGCAACTGCGGGGTATCGCCAGCTGCACCACTTTGGGTTGCCTGCTGGGTCTGGCGCTGTTGCTCTTCAATACGTGTTTGCTCCCGCTGGGCTTCCGATTTCGGGCCCAGATAAAACACTTGCCACAGAGTCAATACAAGGATGGACAGGGCAATGGTGATGAAGAAATTACGATTATTTTCCATTGACGGGTCCTGATTCCGGTCTTTCCGTTCGGCGTTTCTTTTCACTCCGCCGTCCATCCGTCGCTTTTATGCGTTTGGAGAGTTCTGCGGTGAGCTGCGAAAAGGGCGCAGTGAGTGCTTGCTCGCGTGCTACGATCACATAGTCTGTAGAAGGCGCCATGTCACTCCCTACGTGACAACGAACCGCTTCTCTTAACCTGCGACGGATACGATTTCGTACCACTGCATTGCCGTTTTTCTTGGTGACGGTGAAGCCTGCGCGGGGTTTTTCGCCGATTTTCGCGGCTTTAGATTCTTCTTCAGACCGTTCCCGGACCTCCAAAAGAAACAGTGGACCACGCCGTTTTTCACCATTCCTGACAGACAAAAACTCCGCTCTCTTGCGAAGGCGGAGTATTTGTTTCTGCTTTTTCATATCTTTATTCACCGCGCTGGTCGCGCGGGGAAAGATTAAGCGGAAAGCCGCTTGCGGCCGCGCGAACGGCGAGCGGCAAGAACCTTACGTCCTGCAGCAGTTGCCATGCGTGCACGGAAACCGTGACGACGCTTGCGGACGATGTTTGATGGCTGGAAAGTGCGCTTCATTTATTTAATACCGCGGTGTGCGGCCCTTCTTGGTTCTGTCTATTGAACAGGAGCTGGTTCTTAACCCAAAAGGAAGACAGCGAAAGCCATCCATTAACCCCCATGGGCGAACGTGCTGCGGCTTATAGGGAAAGGTGCCTGAAGAGTCAATCGTCCGGCAAGAAATCTCAAGCGTATCAGCAGTTCAGCATTGCCAAAGCGGGCGGAGGCTTTCATAAGGATGCGCAACATTTTTACATGCGGGTCAATTCCGCAGCAGTCATGAGAGGAGTTCACCATGAGCATCCGTCGTATCGAAGTCGGACCACGCATGAGCCAGGCCGTTGTTCACGGCAATACCGTTTATCTCGCTGGGCAGGTTGGAAATCCGGGCGAAAGCGTGACCGATCAGACCAAGGCTGTTCTGGCTGAAGTTGACCGTCTTCTCGCGGCCGCAGGTTCGGACAAGTCGAAGATTCTTCAGGCCATCATCTGGCTTGCAGACATGAAGGATTTTGGCGAAATGAACGCGGTCTGGGATAGCTGGGTCGACAAGGCCAACACGCCAGCCCGCGCGACCGGTGAAGCAGCACTTGCAACGCCTGATTACAAGGTCGAAATCATCATTACGGCTGCAATCTGATAGATTGCAATTTGCTGATTGATTTAAAACCCTGCGCGAGCGGGGTTTTCTATTTGCGTATGCGCTCTGAATAGTTTTCGCGGCCGCCTGCCTGCGCCTTTGCATCAATCGATGCACGTTCCCTTATCTGTTCTATCGTGCCCTGGTCCTTGAGCCAGCCATGCTCGTGAAGATAATCCGGCAGATATCCAGACAGAAGAATGCGGTAATCGAATGGAATGCCCGGATCGAGCACGCGCACCATCTGGAAAATGATGGTCGTGCAGTTCGTAACCACAGTGTTGTAGAATCTGGGTTGTTGGGCCAGATCGTTGGCGCGTTCTACATAGGAGAGAAACAGTTCTTTTGCCGCTGCCGGTGACAGATCGATCTGATAGCGATAGACGTCTTCGTCGCGCACATTGGTGCGCAGGAAAATAATGTCGCTTTCTTCGGCAGCGATCATTGCAAGTTCAAACTCTCGGAAGAAACCACCGATCGCCGAATAGACTTCGTGGTGCTCTTTGCGGATTTCGCCCGAGAAGACAACGTGGCGTCCATCTTCAAAGCCGAACGACAAAAGGGTGTGCGCAATTGCCGGGCCTGTCCAGTAGGACAGATATGCATCCACGGAGCTTATTTTGTCGAGGTCGTAGGTTTCGTCTTTCCAGTTTGGTGTGAAATCGTCCGTTGTCCGCCAGTCGAAATCACGCACATTGAAAAGCGTGACATGATTGCCAGCAATTTTACCAGTGACAGTGCGGGCGACATCAGGCGCCCAGATGCGGTCAAGCGAGGGGCGGATGGTGGCCCACCAACCCAGAAACACAAGTGCGAGCAGACAGAAAAGCAGCCGTTTGCGGCGGCAAAAGATTTGCCGCTCGCCTGCAATCACCCAAAGCGCAATGGCAATCCAGGCTGTAATGATTGAGCCGCGCACAGCGTTGCCAAAGGGCAGCTGAAACCACATCCCGAAGCTTGACCAGATTGTAAAGATTATAACGAATAGGATGAAGACGAATTTGCCTGCGAAGCGTAAGCACTTGGATTTTACTTTAGAAGACATGGACATCCCATATTCGCCGGCAGCTTCGTTTATCAAAACTGTGGCGATACTGGCATGATTTGCATTGTTATGTCATTGCTAATCCTTTGTTGCGGGCAATTTATCCGCCAGATTAAAACTTAAAGAAAAACAGCAGCGCGCTTATTTCTTGAGTATTGCCGCTGTCTGTTGTGAGCGCTTTATTTGTTTGGTCGGTTTGGTAAAGGGACGTGCCACACGCCATAGCAGAAGTACTGCGACAATTGCTGCATAGATGATTGGCTCTGCGGGCCAGCTTTTGACGGACATGAGGAAATGGAGCGCGCCACCGGCAATGGCTATATAGACCAGTTTGTGCAATGTGATCCAGCGCCGACCGAGCTTGCGGATTGACCACATGTTGGAGGTGAGCGCCAGCGGTATCAAAAGCACAAAGCTGATCATGCCAATGGTGATGAAGGGGCGGCGGATAATATCGGCAATAACCACCTGAATATTGAGAGCCTGATCCAGAACCATATAGACGGCCATATGCATCAGCACATAATAAAAGGCGAGCAATCCGAGTGCCCGGCGATACCGTAAAAAGCTGATGCCTGTCAGGTCACGGATGGGTGTGACAAGCAGCGTCAGAATCAGAAAGCGGAGCGCCCAAAGCCCAAGCATATGCTCGAAGCTTTTGACAGGATCAGCGCCAAGTTGATTGCTTGCACCTAAATAAAACGCCCAGACAGCCGGAACGAACCCGAGACCATAAAGGCCCCATATTTTCAATTCTGTGATGTGCGCCGATCTGGCTTTTGTGGGTGCCATGTCAGTAATTTTTCCGCAGATCCATGCCATCGTAAAGCGAAGCAACCTCTTCGGCATAGCCATTGAAGGGCAGGGTGGGGCGCCGGCTGGAGCCAAAGAAACTGCCTTCGCCGATACGCCGCTCTGTTGCCTGTGACCAGCGGGGATGATCCACATCAGGGTTCACATTGGCATAGAAGCCATATTCATTGGCGGCCTGCTGCTGCCATGATGTCGGCGGTTGTTTTTCAACAAAGCTGATTTTGGTGATCGATTTGATGCCCTTGAAACCGTATTTCCATGGCACGACGAGACGAACGGGCGCGCCATTGGCGTTGGGGAGCGTTTCGCCATAAAGGCCGACTGACAGGATCGTGAGCGGATGCATGGCTTCATCAAGGCGCAGGCCTTCGACGTAAGGCCAGTTCAAAACCTGAAACAGTCCTGTCTGGCCGGGCATTTCTTCCGGGCGGACCACGCCCGTAAAGGCTATGTATTTTGCAGAACCCAACGGCTCGACCTGCGCGAGCAGGCTTGCCAGCGGAAAGCCAATCCAAGGAATGACCATGGACCAAGCTTCAACGCAACGCATCCGGTAGATGCGCTCTTCAAGCGGCATTTTGGCGATCAGTTCCTGCATGTCGAATTCTTTGGGCTGTTTAACCAAACCATCGACTTTCAATCGCCACGGCAGTGGTTTGAAATTGCCGGAATTGGCGGAAGGGTCGCTCTTGTCTGTGCCAAATTCGTAGAAATTATTGTAGGTTGTAACGGCCTCTTTGGGTGTCAATTTTTCATCGACCTTATAGACGGAAGCCGCTGCCTTTAATGGGTCCGCGAAAGCCGCTGAAGCCAAGCCTGTTGCAGCAAGAGCGCCTGCGCCGATTAACAATTCTCGCCGACGCAGATAGATATTCTTTGGCGTCACTTCGCTTGAACCAAGATGGGCAGACGAATAACGGCCGGGTTTGAAACTGCTCATAATGAAATCCTTGTTGTCAGGATAATTCGCAGACGTCGTGAGCCTTTCATGCTTTGATGAAAGCAGAGGAAAGGCTCCAACGGTTTCATTGTCGCATTTTCCACGCAAAAGGCGCACGCATTTTTGTTTGTGATGCTTATTGTTACGCTAAACACGTCAAAAACATGGATTTTTTATACCCCTTTTTTATGCTCGCAGTTTTTTGATGATGATGCATGTGTAACACGAATGTGACAATCGGTAATTTTCCGTGTTTTTGTCACAATCTTGCTTAATCAATGTTGTTAAGGAGCTGCTATGCAGAAATGGCAGAGGGTGTAACGCACTCGGGTGGAGCTGTCTTAAAACCTTCGTTAACATATCAGTGGCAAGTTGAGCTTATGGTAAAGAAGACGTTTATAGCTGCCATGATGATGGCGCTTACAGCAACAACAGGGACCGCCCTTGCTGAAGGGTTGCCCAAGCCGATTAAGGTTGTGAGCAAGTCCCAGAGCTTGGCTGTCAGGGGCATTCCCGCCTCGATGAAAAATGAAATTGGCACTCCCCAGCTTGGTGAGGGCGTAACGATGCGCGATAAAAAGATGGACGCTGAAACAACTCCCGAACATAATTTTTCGCGTAGCAAGCGCTTCATTTATCGCTTCTACAAGCCTGAGAATGTCTCCAATGAGCTGGTTATTCTGCTGCATGGTTCGGGCGGCAATGAAGCAAGTCTTGTGCCGATGGCTTCCAAAATCTGGCCACGTGCAACGCTTCTGGGTATTCGCGGACGTGTCATGCAGGATGGCGGCACGCGCTGGTACAAGCGCCTTACACCGGTCAAGTTTGACCAAAAAGATGTGAAACTGGAAGCCAATGCATTCGTGACCTTCCTTTCGCGTCTTGCCGACGAAAAAGAGCTGGATCTGCCGCATGCGACTTTTGTTGGTTACTCCAACGGGGCCAATCTTCTGGCTGCAACGATGATGCTGCACCCGGATCTGGTGAAGCGGGCTGTGCTGATGCGGTCAATGCCGGTTCTCGACAATGTGCCGGTTGCCAATCTTAGCAAAGCGCGTGTGCTGACGATTACAGGTCAGGAAGACAAGCTTTATTCGCCATTTGCGCCGGCGCTTTCAGCGTTGTTGCGCTCTGGCGGTGCGAAGGTTGATGCCCGTACAATCGAGGCTGATCATATGCTTGGTGAAAAAGATGCGGCTGCAATCAGTCAATGGGTTGCGTCGCTGGGTCCGGACGGTGGGGCAACCGTTACGATGAAAGCGAAGTAATAACAAAAGGCCCCAATCGGGGCCTCTTGTTTAACGACCTTGTTCAGGTGGTTGTTATATCTATGACGCCACAATCGCCCGTTTCAGAGCCGAATGCCAGACGGCTGCCCTGATTGTCCCAGCCCATGCTGGTGATGGCACCTTTGCCACCACGACGCAGCAATACTTCCTTCTGATCTTCAAACCGCACCAGAAGAATCATGCCGTCATTATAACCGATGGCTGCAATGTCTTCGATCGGGTGACAGGCAACAGCCGTGACCATGCTGTCGCCGCGCAGGCCAAGTTCCAGCGGAGCCTTGCCCATCGGGCCGTCTTTGCCGGCAAAAGGCCAGACGATTGCAGCCGGTGCACCGGAGGTGGCAAGCCATTTGCCCTTCACGCTCCATGACCAGTCCTTGACCTTGGCCGGATAGCCGGTCATGCGCATGTGTCGGCTGTCTTCCAGACGCCAGCCATGCAGTGCATTTTCCTGCATCGACGTAATCAGGAAGCGGCCGTCTGGCGAGAAAATCACGTCGATATGGGCGCCTTTCCACTCAAGTTCGACAGGTTTTGCTTCTGTGCCGGTCCAGATCAAGGTTGCACCATTGTAGCGTGCGATTGCCAGACGCTGACCTTTTGGCGCAAAAGCAATGCCTTCGACACTGCGTTCCTGCACAAACTCCTGCGCTTTGCCATTGGATGGGCGCACCCATGCCGAGCGGCCAGAGGCAAAAGCCACGGTTCCGCTGGGGCCGCTTGCAACTGCGGTCATCCACTTGCGTGGCACTTTTGCAAGTTCCGTGACCGTACCATCCGATGCGGTCTGGCAAACGCGGCCATCTTCACCGCCTGTTAGCAGCGCTTTGCCGTCAAAGGTCAGCGTTGCACTGAGAAGGCCGTCATGAGCGGTGCTGGTTTGGTGGCCATTGTCCAGCCGGTGGACAGTGCCATCGGCTAGAGCAAAGAAGGGATTGCCGCTGATAAAGCGTGCATAAAGGCAATGACCATCAAGGTCGAGCGGGGCAACTGTAGGCATCAGAGTCCAATTTTACTGAGATTGGCAGTTTTCAAAACCGGCTTTGAGCGCAGCTGCATCGAGCTGACGTCCGATGAAGACGAGACGGCTTTCATGCTTTTCTTCCGGTTTCCATGCGCGCTGGTGATCACCTTCGATGATCATATGGACGCCCTGAACCACGTAGCGGTCCGGATCATCCTTGAACGCGATAATACCCTTGAGACGCAGAATGTTTGGACCCTGTGTCTGTGTGATATTCTGAATCCAGGGGAAGAACTTCGCCGGGTCAATCTCACCCGCACGCAGCGATACGGATGTCACTGTTACATCATGGATCGGCGATGCATGGTGATGATCGTGATCATGGTGGTGGTGATGGTCATGCCCGTGATCATGCCCGTGATCATGATTGCAGTCTGGACCGCAGGTATGGTCATGGTCGTGACCATGATGGTGGTGATGTTCATGGCCGTGATCGTGATCGCAATCAGGGCCGCAAACGTGATCCGGGTGGTCGTGATCAAGGAAGTGCGGATCGTTTTCAAGCGCACGTTTGAGATCGAAAGCGCCGCGATCAAGCACGCGGTCCAGCGCGATTGCAGAGCGTTCGGTCCGATGAATGATCGCGTGCGGATTGATCGCGCGAACAGTGGCTTCAACAGCGGCCAGTTCTTCCGGCGTGACCAGATCGGTCTTGTTGATGAGAACAACATCGGCAAATGCAATCTGGTCTTCTGCTTCGCGGCTGTCTTTGAGGCGCAGGGGCAGGTGCTTTGCATCAACCAGAGCGACAACGGCATCAAGAACCGTTTTGGCGCGGACATCGTCGTCCATGAAGAAAGTCTGCGCGACAGGAACCGGATCGGCAAGGCCGGTTGTTTCAACGATAATCGCATCAAAACGGCCCGGACGGCGCATCAGGCCTTGCACAACGCGAATCAAATCGCCGCGCACGGTGCAGCAGATGCAGCCATTGTTCATTTCATAGATTTCTTCGTCCGACTCAACGATCAGATCATTGTCGATGCCGATTTCGCCGAATTCGTTGACGATAACCGCATAGCGCTTGCCGTGATTTTCGGTGAGGATGCGGTTGAGAAGCGTCGTTTTACCCGAACCCAGATATCCGGTCAGAACGGTAACGGGAATACGCCCAGCTTCTTTGCCAGCGTCTGTGATCGACTTGTCCTGAGTTTGGGCTTCAGCCTGGCTCATTGTTCATGCCTCTTGAAGTTGCTGCCTTCGGGTGCGCGCACATGAACGCTGCCGAGGCTTCAGATCGGTTATTTCATATAAGGGAAGGTACGGCTGAATGCTATATGCAACGCTATATTATTACATGGCTTGCGATCACGTTCTCGCCAATTGATCTGATGAAAAGCGCGAAAGGTCGAACTGATCGACATCACGCAGAAGCTCGATAAAGCCTGTGACGGCATGCGCGAGGATTTTCTCACCAGCCTCTGCGGTTGCAACTGCTGCATTGCCAGCAACGCCTTGCGTATTCAGATCATGCATCTTCCAGCCGAAAGCATGCGGTCCATAGGCACGCAAATGCTTGAATTCTTTTGTAAAGTCGGATTGCGCATTGGCGAAGTGCTGGGCCTTTGACATATCAACCAGATCGGGACGCAGTGCCAGCATGACCGAGGTTTCGATAAAACCGCCATGAATATCAAGCGATTTGTCTTCCGGCGCAATCAACTCTTCCGGCAGCCCGAAGCGCGTCCAGCTTGTTGCTACGGCCAGCATATCAAGGCGGGTGCGAAGCTCGGTTGCAACAATTGTCATCAGCGGTGCGTTGCCGCCGTGCGCATTGAGCATGACCAGCTTGCGAATGCCGCCTGCATGAAGGTTTTCCCCGATGCCGATCCATTGATTGACGGCTTCCGAGAAGGCAAGGCTTTGCGTGCCTTCGACGTCCATATGTTCAATGGAATAGCCAACCGGCTGCGCAGGCAGGAAATTGACGTTGAGATCGGCGGGCAATGCGTCGTTGACGCGCGCGACAATGCCTTCAGCGATGATCGTATCTGTTTCAAATGGCAGATGAGGGCCGTGCTGCTCGTGAGCGCCAAGGGGCAGGACGACGATCATGTCGCTGTTCTGGTCGCGCGGGTTACGCATATTTCTCTCCGTACTGAATATTTTTAAACGAACAGCATGAGTCTAAAGGTGATCGATTAAAACAGCAAACGGTTGTCTGATTCCGACATTTTGGTTTCGCCGTTCAAAAACTCGTGCGATGTTATCCATCGAATTGCATAAGATTTTTTGAGTTTTCTTCATAACTTCGAAGGCTGCTTCGATTTATTATCTGTGTTTAGAGGTTCATAAGTCGGACAATATTTTACGGTAGATTGCACTTTATTAGTCGGGTGACCAAGGGCGAGGTGGCGATGAGTAAGGACAACAAGGCAGTGATGCTTTACCGGATGCAGTCGGTGGCGCGTCTTACACGAACCGTATTGGCTACGCGTCTTCTGGAGCTTGGTCTTTATGCCGGTCAGGATGCGTTGATGCTGCAACTGGCATCGGAAGATGGTTTGCCGCCGGGTGTTCTGGCCCAGCGTCTTGGCGTGCGTCCACCGACAATCACCAAAACAATTACCCGGTTGCAGAGTCAGGGCTTTGTGGTCAAACGGGCTTCTGAGACAGACCAGCGCCAATCGCATGTCTATCTCACACCACAGGGTGTCGAAGCGATCCGCATTATTGAAAAGTCTATCAAGAAGACTGAAAAAGACATGCTGAAGGGCTTTGATAAGAAGGAGCGCAAAGCGTTTCTTAAGATGCTTGGGCGCATGGAAAACAATCTTGCTGCACGCGGCGTTGCAAGGCTTATCGATGAAGTCGATAAAGATACTCTCGATGATGACGATATAGAATGAGTGCGCTGCCTTGGAAAGTCGCTGAAAAAACTTTCAATTCAATGATTGCAATGGCATAACCATTTTAAAATGGGATGGCCGCTTCTCTCTTTGAACTGATTGAAGCCATTCCTGTTGTGATTGCAGGAAGATCATTCGGGGAGGCGATTTGGCTCAAAAAATCAAGCTTTCGACCATCGCAGATGCGCTTGGTGTTTCGACAGCCACCGTTTCGCTGGCATTGCGCGACAGCCCGCTTGTCGCAGACCAGACACGTGAAAAAATCAAAGAACACGCCCGCGCGATCGGTTATATCTATAACCGCAGGGCTGCGAGCCTGCGCACATCGCGCTCAGGGATTGTCGGTGTTGTTGTGCATGACATCATGAACCCGTTCTTTGCCGAAATTTTGCGGTCTATTGAAACGGAACTGGATCGCTCGCGGCAGACATTCATTCTTTCCAATCATTATGATCAGTTGGAAAAGCAGCGCACCTTTATGGATACATTGCTTCAGCTTGGCGCGGATGGTGTCATCATGTCGCCTGCTATCGGCACGCCGCCGGAAGATATTCAGCTTGCGGAAGATAACGGCCTGCCGGTTGTGCTGATCGCGCGCAGTGTCGAAGGCGTTCACGCGCCGGTTTTCCGCGGGGATGATGCCTACGGCATTGGTCTTGCAACCAACCATCTGATTTCGCTCGGTCACACGCGGATTGCAATGATTGGTGGTACGGACCAGACGTCGACGGGCCGCGATCGTTATCAGGGTTATTTGCAAGCAATGCAGAAAGCCGGGCTGGAAGTGAAGCCGGAATGGCGCATTTCAGGGCCGCGCACCAAGCAGGCTGGCTTTGAGGTCGCGCCGCAGTTTCTTGCGCTCAAAGACAAGCCGACTGCTGCCGTCTGCTGGAATGATCTCACCGCCATCGGTTTGATGAACGGAATTGCACGGGCAGGTCTCGTTCCGGGTGAAGATATTTCCGTTACCGGCTATGACGATCTGGAAGAGGCGGCCATTGCGACACCCGCACTGACAACGGTGTGGAATGGTCAGCGCGAAGTCGGTCGCCGTGCGGCGCGCGCTTTGCTTGATCAGTTGAACGGCGTTGACGTTTCGCATGATCAGGAACTGATCAAGCCAGAACTGCATATCAGGCAATCGACGTCCAAGCCTAAACAGGTTTGATCTGTCTTGTTAACCGGGCCAGTTCCTCTGGTCCGTTGATTTTTTTTGAACATAAGGAAAGCGCCCATGGCCCAACGTGAAGCGACCATTCTGGTGCTCGGTAATTTCAACGATTATGCCGTGCAGCGGCTTTCAGGCGAGTTCCATGTCAAGCGTATTCCTCAGGGGGATGCAGCATTGGTGGAAGCAAGTTGGGCGGGTAATGTCAAAGGCATTGCCAGTATGTCAACGGTGAGTGCAGAACTGATTGATGCACTGCCAAATCTTGAAATTATTGCAAATTTTGGTGTCGGGTACGATGCAGTTGACGCAAAACACGCTGGTAAGAAGCATGTAATGGTCACCAATACACCCGATGTTCTGACAGATGAAGTTGCGGACACGACCATTGGTCTGCTGATCGATACGGTTCGCGAATTGTCCAAATCGCAAGCGTTTTTGCGTGCTGGCGAGTGGGTGAAAAAGGGTCGTTATCCGCTTTCAAAGCTGTCGTTGCGGGGGCGCAAGGTTGGCATTTTCGGTCTTGGCCGCATCGGTAAAGCTGTTGCGCACCGTGTTGAGGCTTTTGGTCTGCCGATTTCCTATCACAACCGTCGCAAAGCCGATGATGTAAGCTATGCTTATTATCCAAGTCTGCTTGAGCTTGCGCAGGCTGTCGATACGCTTATTCTGGTGGCGCCGGGTGGTGCAGAAACTGAAAAGGCTGTGAACGCAGATGTTTTAAGCGCGCTTGGAGCAGAAGGTGTGCTGATCAATATCGGTCGTGGTTCAGTTGTTGACGAAGATGCGCTTGCGCAAGCGCTCAATGACGGAACAATTGCCGCAGCCGGTCTCGATGTATTTGCAGATGAGCCAAATGTTCCGCAGGCGCTGCTTGATGCGCCGAACACAGTTTTGCTGCCGCATATCGGCTCAGCATCGGAAAAGACGCGTCAGGGCATGGCCGATCTGGTAATCGACAACCTGATTTCATGGTTCGACAAGGGCGAAGCTTTGACGCCCGTGCCGGAAACTGCACACGTCAAAAAAGGTTGATTTATTGCGGTGTGCGTTGCGCATTGTGCGCACGCACGGCATCGCCAAAGGCTTCAAAAATTTTGCGTGATGGTGCATCGGACTGAACCCAATATTCCGGGTGCCACTGAACACCGACGACGAAGCCCTTGGCATTTTTCACCGAGACTGCTTCAATTGTTCCGTCTTCGGCTATGGCTTCGATTTCAAGCTCCGGTGCCAGTTTGTCGATCGCCTGACGGTGGACCGAATTGACCGTCACATTGTCGGATTTGAGAATTTCGGCCAGACAGGAGTTTGGCGCAATTTTGACCGGATGCTGGAGTGCAAAGCGTTCGGCCTGGCTGTCTGATTGTGGTGCGCGGTGATCCATACGGCCTTCCAGCTCCTGAATCTCGGTGGCGAGCGTGCCGCCCAAAGCCACATTCAGTTCCTGAATACCGCGGCAGATGGCCAGAACCGGGACGCCTTTTTCAATTGCTGCGCGAATTAATGGAAGCGAAGTTGCATCCCGCGCCTTGTCGTAAGGCTCGAAAGCTTCACTGGGTTCGACGCCATAAAGTTCTGGATTGACGTTGGATTTTGAGCCGGTGACAAGCAGGCCATCCACACCAGCAAGAATCGTATCCGTATCCATCTTTGCACCAAAGCTTGGCACCAGGAGAGGCGTGACTTCCGCGACATCAATTGCAGCCGCCAGATATTGTTCAGGCGCGGAATGCCAGATGTAGTTTTCAAATGGCTTTACATCGGTGGGCATTGCGATGAGGGGGCGAACTGCGTTTTTCATGTTGATTGAAATCCAGGGAAAGGCTTCTTGCTGTGCATATAGTAACGTATATCAGTAATGTCTATAATTGATGAAGAAGATTGTAGGGCTAATGGAGCCTCATATTCTATTGATAACAAGTATTTTTTATCTTGCCCCTATGGTCACACAAAGTTGATCCTGCTTTAAATAGTTTGAATAGATTGGCGTCTTTGGGGGGCAAATGACTGACAATCAACTTTTCTCCGTCGCCGGCAAGGTGATTGCGGTTACCGGAGGATCTTCCGGTCTGGGGCGGCGGATGGTTCGGGTGCTTGCGAACCACGGGGCGCACATCGTTTCAATTTCACGCAGTGAAGACAGCGATGTCTTTCTTTGCGATGGTATGGTGCTCAGTGTTGTTGCTGACGTGACGCAGCCAGATGAAATCAGTGCAGCATTCGACGAAGCGGAGCGGGTTCTGGGCCCGATAGATGTTCTCTTCAATAATGCCGGCGTTGCTCATGTTGCGCGCGCGCTCGACACCACCCCGGGTATGCTGGCGCATATGTTCAATGTAAATGTAACGGGAGCGTTTTTCACTGCGCAGGATGTTGCAAGGCGCATGGTCAAGCGCGGCGCGGGCGGTGCAATCGTCAATACGACCAGCATACTTGCTGAGCGACCGCAAAAAAGTACCGCAGGCTATGCGATGTCCAAGGCCTGTGTGACGCAAATGACGCGTGCATTGGCGCTCGAACTTGCACCCTATGATATACGGGTCAATGCCATCGCTCCGGGCTGGTTTCCAACGCGAATCAATGAGCAACATCTTTTGGGGCCAATCGCATCTTATTTAAAGGCCTCTAATCCTATGAAGCGTTTAGGCGAGATGCAGGACCTTGACGGCGTGGTGCTTATGCTGGCTTCAGAAGCCAGCCGTTATATGACAGGTTCGGTGATTACAATCGACGGTGGTCATACTCTTTAAGGAGCTTATTAAGTTCTTCTAATGTGATCGGTTATTTAATCTGTAAAATACGTGAAATTTGGTCCATGAGTTTCGCTCGGTGGTCTTCTGGTAGTGATTTCTACAGCGCTTTTGTACAGCTTGCATCTTTCTGGTAAAAGGAAATGGCATTTCCAAATATTCAGAATGCTCTGGAATAATATCTCAGGGTTGTATTCTTGATTTGAGGGGCGCGCTTTTAATTTTTCTTGCTTAAAAATAAAATACAGCTGCTGATTGTTGTAATAACAGCTTGTGGTTTAATTTTACGAAAGATATTTTTAAATGATTGGTGGCATATTATCCCTTCTGAAAGGGGTACGATCAACGAAATGTGGCGAAGCCTTCAACCTGAGATACCCGTCGATGTGCGGTTATCATTTTTGCGGTCGCTATATGGCAACCGTACAACATTATGGTTTGGTCTGCTCGCCCATGTTGTGGCGTGTGTCGTCATTTACGTAAAAACTGCTGACTGGCGTTTTCTGGGCTTTGCTGGCTTTTTTACAATTATTGCCCTTGGCCGCCTCTTTGACATGCATAAATTTGACCAGGCAAAACTTGGCAATCTCACGCATGCTGATCTCGACAAGTGGGAAGCACGTTATCTTGTCGGTGCGTCGTTGGTTTGTCTCACGCTTGGAATGCTGTGCTTCTTCTCAAGCTATGTGCTGCGCGATTCCTTTGCAGAACTTGCAAGCCTGACCATTCTGCTTGCCTCTGTTGTTTCGATTGTGGGGCGCAATTATGCGTCGGCAAAGGCCGTTGCGCTGATGTCGGCCTGTACGCTGTTGCCCGTGCTGGCGGGTCTCATTCTTGCGGGGACTCCCTTTCATATTGTGATTGGCCTGCTGCTGATTCCGTATTTTCTGTCCAATATTCAGATGGCCAACGGATTGCGCGAATTTCTCTTCGCAGCCGTGATGGGTAAGCGGCGTCTGTCGGTGGTGGCCAGTCGTTTTGATGCGGCACTCAACAATATGCCGCAAGGTCTGTTGATGTTTGATGCGCAGCAACGCATCGCGGTGATCAATCACAAAACAAAAGCCTTGTTGAAGATTGCGGAACACACAAAGCTGCGAGGGCGTAAACTTGAAGTCTTGCTGCGTTATTGCATCCGTCAGGGCTTGTTTCCGCATAATGACCTGAGCAATATCGGAGCGCGTATGCGCGATCTTCTGGCGGGTCGCAAATCGCGTGACATTTTTCAGCTTGCGGATGATCGCTACATCGAATGCGTCGCCAACCAGACATCAAATGCCGGTGTGGTGCTGATGTTTGAAGATGTGACGCAACGCGTTGAATCGGAAGTGCGCATTCAGCATATGGCGCGCTTCGACGGCCTGACAGGCCTTCCAAACCGCAATTACTTCGAAACGATGGTGCGTTCGCTGCTCTCGCAAAAAGATTCCGATACGCTTGCGGCCCTCATTGTTATCGACATCAATCATTTCAAGCATGTCAATGATACGCTTGGGCATCATGTCGGCGACACGTTCCTCAGGCTCTTTGCCGAGCGGTTGAGCCTGCTTGATCCGCAGCGTTATGTCGCCTCACGCTTTGGCGGCGATGAATTTGTTGTGTTTGTCTTCAATCTCGACAGTGAAGCTGAAGTCGCGCCTGTGATGGAACATATCATTGCAGTTGTGAGCGGCATTTATGATCTCAATGGTGATCAGATTCAGATGGAGATCAGTGCAGGTGTTGCCACTGAAACTGTCGCAAAATGCGATATTGCCAGCATGCATATGAATGCCGACCTTGCACTTTATGAAGCAAAGGGTGACGAAGGCAGACAATGGGCGCTGTTTGTCAGTGCCATGGACACCAAATATCGCGGTCGTCAGAAGCTGAAAGCTGATCTGCGACAGGCGATTGCCAACCGTGAAATCAAGGTGGTCTATCAGCCGATTGTCAGTGCGCAGTCACTGCGTGTGGTCGCTTATGAAGCGCTTGCACGCTGGGAGCATTCGGTGCTTGGACCGATCTCTCCAATGGAGTTCATTCCGCTGGCAGAGGAAATCGGGATCATTTCGCAGATAACACGTTTCATGCTTGAGCAAGCCTGTCAGGACTGTATGTCGTGGGGTGATCGTATTGGCGTCTCCGTCAATCTTTCGGCGATTGACCTCAAGAACAGCGATATTGCCCGCGACATTGCCAATGCGTTACAGAAGTCGAAGCTTCCTGCCCGACAGCTTGAAGTCGAGGTAACGGAAAGCGCAATTATTGCTGATCGCAACCAGACTTCGCTTGTTTTGCAGCGTCTCAAAAATGGTGGCATCAATATTGCGCTGGATGATTTCGGAACGGGTTACTCCAGCCTCAGCTACCTCAACAGCCTGCCGTTGACCAAGGTGAAGGTTGATCGCTCGTTTGTGCGGGATATTGCAACCGACCGCCGCTCTCTCATGCTGTTACGCGGTGTTACGCAGCTTTCGCACGAGTTGGGGCTGGCTGTGACTGTTGAAGGCGTTGAAACTGAAGAGCAATTGGCTCTGGTCCGCGTTGCTGCCGGTGCCGACCTTGTTCAGGGTTATCTTCTGGGTAAGCCTGTGCCGGCTGATGAAATTCGTTCTTCGTCCGCCAAAGCGATCGCGCATCACGATATTGGGCACACCGTCGCGTAAGATTTTTCATCCGCATAGCCTCACAAGTTATAGTGATTTTCAATAATGATGGAATGATGATGATATAAAATTGTCATAACGCGACAGTTTTATAGAGTATCATTCGAATCACTATTGTTGATTTGAGAATATGCGAGGGAGACTATGAGGCGCTATTTTCGTTATTTATTATATGTTTTAGCTCTAATTATTATTGTGGTTGGAGTTGGATCTGCGATTTTCTGGAAGAAAATACATGAATATTGGGCGGTATATCAGTATGCTCAAACATTCAAGCCCGATGTGATTGATGAGAATTTTCGCAATCTTTATAAAAAATATCCCTCCGTTCGCGTGCCTCATACGGCTGATGTGAGTGTGTTGCCGGTAGCAGAGCGCCCTTTGCCGGAAACCTACACTTACAAGGGCGAGACGCGCAATGTTGCGGATTTTCTCAAGCGCACTGATACGACCGGATTTATTGTGCTCAAAGACGGCGTGATTGTGCATGAGGAATATGATCGCGGTAATACGGAAAAGACGCAATCCATTGCGATGTCTCTTTCAAAGTCATTTGTTTCATTTCTGATTGGCAATGCTGTTGCGGATGGGAAGATCAAGCTTGATGAAACGGTCGATCATTACGTGCCGGTGCTTAAAGAAGGTGGCTATAAGGGCGTTACCGTTAAAAACGTGCTGCAAATGTCATCCGGCATTGGTTTTAATGAAAACTATGGCGATCTGAATTCGGATATTGTCCGCTATGTCATACAGATTCTGACCGGCTCGGTTGTGGATTTCACGGCCCACCTCAAGAGTGAGCGGCAGCAGGGGACAGTCAATGAATATGTATCTGCCGACACACAGGTGCTTGCTCTGGTTTTGGAACATGCAACAGGTGTGCCAATACAACAATATTTTCAGGACAGGCTGTGGTCGAGGCTTGGAGCGGAAGCTGATGCCTATTGGCTGGCCGATACTCAGGGAGAGGTTGTTGCCGCGGGTGGCCTGAATGCGGTGCTTCGCGATTATGCGCGATTTGGGTTGCTCTATATGAATGAGGGACGCAATTACCGTGGTGAGCAGCTTGTGCCTGCACAATGGGTTCATGATTCAGTGACGCCGGATGAGCCTTATCTCATGCCCGGACGTCGGATGCCTTCCGGTAAAATAGCTTATGGCTATGGTTATCAGTGGTGGATTCCGGCAGAGCCTGAGGGTGATTTCTGCGGTGTGGGTATTTATGGACAATTCATCTATGTAAACCCCGTGAAAAATGTGGTGATCGTCAAGACATCTGCCTATGCAAACTACAATATTGACGGCCAAGCTATGAAAGATGAGACTATTCACATGTTTCAATCTTTGGCCAATTCGCTTTAGGCGCTCGCTAAAAGCGTGCTCGAATGGCTGTTTATCAGCCATTCGATGCCGAAGTAGACCAAGATTGCCCTGTCAAATCCTGTGATATGGCGAGAAGTTCGCTCCATCTTTGACCGGACTGTGAGAAAACGCGAACTTATACCTTTACACGCTTATAAAGCACCTTATTCTGCGCACTGATTTGACGGGGTGCGGATGCGATTTGAATGAGTAATGAAGCTGTCTCCGGTGGCCAACCACCGCTATCCAATTTCGCGCGGCAGCTATTGCAGTTTCTGGATCGGGTGGAATATCGCAGGATTGTGCATGCCGAAGATCTCGAAGAGATCGGGCGTCTGCGTTATCGCTCCTACCGCAGTGCGAATGTGATGCATGAAGCAGACGTGCCATCGATTGTCGATGATGTGGATTGCGACAGCCATGCGTTTGTTTTCGGTATTCATATTGATGGGCAGTTGGTGAGCACATTGCGTATTCATCACATTACGCCAGATCATCGTCGTGGCACAAGCTATGCGCTTTTTCCGGATATTCTTGATCCGCTGCTCAACGCGGGTATGAGCTTTGTCGATCCCACACGGTTTGCAGCCGACCCGGAACTTTTGAGCGAATATCCGGCCATTCCCTATGTCACACTGCGCATTGCTGCAATGGCATCGGAATATTTTGAAGCCGATCAATGTCTTGCATCGGTCAAACCAGAGCACATGGCCTTCTATAAACGCATTTTCGGAACAAGTGTTATGGCCGAAGCGCGTGAGCACGAGGGCTATGGGATCCGGGTCGGGCTGGGAGCCGCTCCCATTCGCAATATTCGCGATGCCGTTGCTGTCCGCTTTCCTTTTTTCAAGTCGCAACCACACGAGCGGCGCGCTATGTTTGGTGAGCTGGTTAATGGCGTTGGCCCGCTGACTATTCTGCCGACGGCGAAATATACGGGGCTTGGCGTATAATGCTTCATACGCACGATTATTGCATTTGATTATTTAAATCTTTTTGAAAATTGCCTTAAATATTTAAATGTAGCACTTTTTGAAAGATGCCGTTAGGTAAGTGCAGGAGCCGCGCTATGCGGGTCGAGGGGCGCTGCGACAATGGGCCGGGCAGGAAAGCGGTAAGCCGCTCCGGTTCATGTTGAATGCGCGTTGAAGATTGAGAATATTGTGGCTAAGAATAGTCAAAATATTTCAATGGGTGGAACTAAAAATGGCAGAACATCATACCGCAGCCCCGGCTGAACTTGGCGCGAAGATGGATTATTCCGAGCATGAGAAAACTTATGCCGGTTTCACAAGCGTATTTAAATGGGGCACCGTGGCGCTTGTTGCGCTTCTGGCTTCCATGGCGTTCGGCTTTTTTGCGGGTGGTGCTTTCGCCGCATCCGTTCTTTTTGTCCTTATCTGCGTTGCTGCCTGGTTCATCCTCTAAGGATATAAAGCCGGAATAATCGCGTGATTTGATCGAATGCCTTGGTAAGGTGCCGTTTGCGCCTCGCCGGGGCTTTATGCATGTCGTTTGTTTGATAATTTGATGGGGTATCTTCCCGGATGCCCTGAATTCCGCCCGGCTGTGACGCCGGATCAAGCCACGAAAGGGAAACCAGTTGGCCCAGACTATATTCATTCCGAAAGAGAGTGATCCCAACGAGACCCGCGTTGCGGCATCTGCCGAGACGGTGAAGAAATTCATCGCGCTTGGTTTTGATGTCGTGGTGGAAAAAGGCGCAGGCGAAAAATCGCGTATCATTGATACCGAGTTTGTCACTGCGGGTGCGCGCATAGGCACTGCGGCGGATGCCAAAGCGGCAGACGTGATCCTGAAAGTGCGCCGACCGAATGATGCGGAGCTTAAAGGGTATAAGTCGGGTGCAGCGCTTTTTGCGATGCTTGATCCTTACGGCCACGAAGATGCTGTGGCAGCACTTGGCAAGGCTGGAATTTCGGCATTCACGATGGAATTCATGCCACGCATAACGCGCGCGCAGGTGATGGACGTGTTGTCATCGCAGGCCAATCTGGCTGGCTATCAGGCTGTCATTGATGCTTCGGAAGTTTATGACCGTGCTATGCCGATGATGATGACGGCGGCTGGCACCGTGCCTGCTGCCCGTGTCTTTGTCATGGGGGCGGGCGTTGCAGGGCTTCAGGCGATTGCGACTGCTCGTCGTTTGGGTGCGGTTGTGACTGCAACCGATGTTCGCCCGGCGGCAAAAGAGCAGGTGGCTTCGCTTGGCGCGAAGTTCATCGCTGTCGAGGATGAGGAATTCAAGGCGGCGGAAACCTCCGGCGGCTATGCCAAGGAAATGTCGAAGGAATATCAGGCGAAGCAGGCGGCACTTGTTGCTGACCATATTGCCAAGCAGGATATCGTCATTACCACGGCACTTATTCCGGGTCGTGCCGCCCCGCGTCTTGTTTCAAAGGAAATGGTTGCGGCCATGCGTCCGGGGTCTGTGCTGGTCGATCTGGCAGTTGAACGCGGCGGCAATGTTGAAGGTGCTGTTGCCGGACAGATTGCGGAAGTTAACGGCGTGAAGATTGTGGGGTATCTCAACGTACCGGGCCGGATTGCAGCGACTGCTTCGCAGCTTTACGCGCGCAATCTTTACGCATTCCTCGAAACGCTGGTCGATAAGGAAGCAAAGCTTCTGAAAATTGATCCGCAGGAAGAGCTGGTCAAGGCAACGCTTCTGACCCATGAGGGCAAGGTCGTGCATCCGGCGTTTGCCAAGGCCGAAGCCGAAATAGCGCCGGCAGTCGTGGCTGAGAAGGTCGCCAAGCCAAAAACAGCTGCGAAGCCAAAGGCACCTGCTTTGGAAGCGGCTGCTGAAAAGCCTGTAGCGAAGAGAACCCGGAAAGCGCCCGCAAAAGCTGCAAAAACTTCTGCTGATGGAGGAGAGGCATAATGTCCGATACAGCACTCGAAAAAGCTCTTGAGAGCCTCAATCAGGCGGCAGAGGCCGTAAGGCAGGCAGCGGAAAATGCAGGCGGTTTAGGTGATGCAGCCGCTGCTGCAGCCCATGCCGCCTCCGGTGGAGTGGTCGATCCGTTTGTCTTCCGCCTTGCGATTTTTGTTCTGTCGATTTTCGTCGGTTATTACGTTGTCTGGTCGGTGACGCCTGCGCTGCATACGCCGCTTATGGCTGTCACCAACGCCATTTCATCGGTGATCGTGGTTGGCGCACTTCTTGCAGTCGGCCTGTCGCTTTCGGGCTGGGCAACCGGCTTCGGCTTTGTCGCGCTCATCCTTGCCAGCGTGAATATTTTCGGCGGCTTCCTCGTTACCCAACGCATGCTTGCCATGTACAAGAAAAAAGAAAAGTGAGGGCTGAGCCATCATGAGCGTTAATCTCGCAGCCTTCCTTTATCTCGTCTCCGGTGTCCTGTTCATTCTGGCACTGCGCGGCCTGTCGCACCCAACCACCAGCCGTCAGGGTAATACCTATGGTATGATCGGTATGGGTATTTCCATTGTCACCACGCTGCTGCTGGCACGCCCAAGCTTTGGCGGTCTGGTGATGATCATTCTTGGTATTGGCATTGGTGGCGGTATCGGTGCCGTGATTGCGCGCCGCATTGCGATGACGGCCATGCCGCAGCTTGTGGCGGCCTTCCACTCGCTGATCGGTCTTGCCGCTGTTCTCGTTGCTGCCGCAGCCCTTTATTCACCGCATTCCTTTGGCATTGGCGAAGTGGGTCAAATCCACGGTCAGGCGCTGATTGAAATGTCGCTCGGTGTTGCGATTGGTGCAATCACCTTTACCGGTTCGATTATTGCGTTCCTGAAACTTGATGGCCGCATGTCGGGCAAGCCGATCATGTTGCCGGGACGCCATGTCATCAATGCGGCCCTTGCTGCTGCAATTGTGATCCTGATTGCTGTTCTGACCAACACCGAAAGCCATTTCGTGTTCTGGCTGATCGTTATTCTGGCGCTGGTATTCGGCGTGCTGATCATCATCCCGATTGGCGGCGCGGATATGCCGGTTGTCGTTTCCATGCTCAACTCCTATTCGGGCTGGGCTGCGGCAGGCATTGGCTTCACGCTTGGCAATCTGGCGCTGATTATCACTGGTGCGCTGGTCGGCTCATCGGGTGCGATCCTGTCCTACATCATGTGTAAAGGCATGAACCGCTCGTTCATTTCGGTTATTCTGGGTGGCTTTGGCGGTGACGTGACAGCAAGTGGTGGCGGCGAAGTGGAACAGCGTCCGGTCAAACAGGGTTCGGCAGATGATGCAGCCTTCATCATGAAGAACGCATCCAAGGTCATTATCGTGCCGGGTTACGGTATGGCGGTGGCACAGGCACAGCACGCGCTGCGTGAAATGGCTGATAAGCTGAAAGCCGAAGGCGTGGAAGTGAAATACGCAATCCACCCTGTTGCCGGTCGTATGCCGGGTCACATGAACGTGCTGTTGGCCGAAGCCAACGTACCTTATGATGAAGTGTTCGAACTTGAAGACATCAATTCGGAATTTGCGACGGCTGATGTTGCCTTCGTGATTGGCGCGAATGACGTGACCAATCCGGCAGCGAAGACCGACCCGCAATCGCCGATCTTCGGTATGCCGATTCTTGATGTCGATAAGGCCGGTACGGTTCTGTTCATCAAGCGCGGCATGGGTTCAGGCTATGCTGGCGTGGAAAACGAACTGTTCTTCCGCGATAACACCATGATGCTGTTTGCAGATGCGAAAAAGATGGTCGAAAGCATAGTTAAGGCTCTCGATCACTAGGCCTTTGATATTCGGGTTCTGGCAGCCTGCAAATGGCGCGGTTCTGCGCTTCCGGTGCTCATGTACGTGAGAGCGCTTGACTATTGAGTTGACGAGATAAGCAAGGCGGTGAATCTACCTTGCTTGTCTTAAAATGTAATATATTACAGCTTAAAATTTTATTTCTAAAAACGTATTCTCTCTAATAAAAAAGGGAGAATATATTGTCTTTACTTTACAAGAATTTAGATAAAATTTCGGATTATGGAAATTTTGCTTTAGCTATTTTTGTTCCATTGTGCGTTATAAAGTATGATGATGGAACTATTCAAAGTAATATTGAATTATTCAAGAGGCCATTTGGTGGGGTTCTATCGGGAAATATTGAAGACCTTAAAAGCATTTATCCAGAAGAAATAAATATTGATCAGAAAATAAAATATTACATGAGTCAATCATCATATTATACTTTTATTTTAAAATCTGGCCAATCTGTGCCAGGTTCGTATGCAAAAGCGCATCAGGGTCTATTAAATATGAAGAAATATATTGGTGATATAAATAATTTATTTGAAAGCAAGACTAAGAAAAATTTATTTTTTGTGAAAGACTGCTATCAATCACATTTATCATTAGGTTTATCTATTGAACATTTAAACTATATTATTAATTCCGGTGTAGAAAAGTCTGATTCGAAATGTGTAAATGATTTTCTTGATATCCTATATACATATCAAAAAAAATTTTTAATTGTTGAAGAAGCAAATCAATCAAATGATGACATTTTTGATTCAATTTATAACCGTGTCGTTGTTATGAAAAAATTGATTGATGATGGATGTGATTTATTTAGTAAGAAAAAATATCAAGATGTATTATACATCCTTGATGCCTTTTCCATTCAAAATAGTACTTTTCTTGAAGTTAGTGAGGAAATTAGCCCGAATTGATTGAGCGTAGGATAAAATCCACCTACTGAAGAGAATCTAAGTTAAATTTTGTAGATCATTTCGTCCTGCAAAGCGCGTAGCTCGGCGATCTTTGAGCCGGGTTGCGGTACTGCATTGGTATAGGTGATGAGTTCACCCTTCTTGATCGATGCGGTGACGGTGCCATTTTGCAGCAGGCCGCACGGAATGGCTTTCGCGGCGCGTGCTTCCGGTGTCGTCATGATCCATGAGCGATAGCAATACTGGCCGATGGCATCGAGTTTTTCGCCCGGCCGCATATCTTTCTTTGCCACCGCGCAGACTTCCGCCACCGGCTTTGGCAGCGGCACCATGTCGGATTTGCCGTATAGGACTGCACGCGCGACTGTCAGCGGCACTTCAAGCGATGTAAGGTGGTAGGGGCGGTGGAAGGTGAAATAGGGCCCTTTGCCGATTTTCAGGTCTTCAAGCCGTTCATTCAGGCGCGGGTGGTCCATCTTAGCCACAACGAATACGCCTGGTGAAACACCTTTGCCGATGGAATAATCGACCACGCCGCTTTTGCTGAGAACGCCGCCATCCGCCTGAGGGATGAGCGTGCTGCTCAACTGGTCAATGCTGGCGCGGGGGCCATGCATACCAGCAATATCTGGAACAAGGCCTGTTGCATTGGCAATGGCTGCCATCTCGACCATGGTTTTTGAGCCGTCGATGAATTCGACCAGCAGGCGGACATTCATGTTCCGGCGGTCGGCTTCTTCTTGATAATCATCAGGGATGGCATCAAAATTGAGCGGGTTGTTCTTGCCCTTGCCAGCAGAGACCACTTCATAACCAAGCGCTGAAACGAACTCTATCAGTTCCATGCAGGAGGAGGGTTCGTCGCCGGCACCCAGCGAATAGATCACGCCTTGCTTGTCGGCCTGTGCCTTGAGGTAAGGTCCGATGGTGACATCGGCTTCGACATTCATCATCACAAGATGCTTGCCGTGCTCAATCGCCTTGATGCCGGTTTCAGCGCCCACTTCCGGAATGCCTGTTGCGTCGATAATGACATCAATCAGCGGATTTGAAAGGATCAGATCATTGTCGCCGGTGACGGCAATCTTGCCGCTCTCAATGGCGCTGGTCATAGCGCTTTCAGTGCTGGCTTCTTTGGCGTTGTCTTCGTTACCATAGGCAGTGCGCACAGCCTTGAATGTGTTCGGCAGACGACGCGCGGAAAGCGCGCCGACTTCGATGCCGGGCATACGGGCAACCTGTGTGACGATATCTGTGCCCATCTCGCCAGCGCCTATGAGGCCGATGCGGATTGGTTTTCCTGTTTCTGCGCGTGCCTGCAAGTCCCGCGCCAGTCCAACCAGTGCCACATTCGTCGTCATGAGAGTCTCCGCGATAATTTTGTCACGCTTCTGTTGTTATAGATGCGCAATCGACGAACAGTCTCTATATCGAAAGAGACAAACGCGCATCTCAAATCGGCGCGACAAAATATGCAATTTACCGGAGCCTTTATGAGCAATGCATCTTCCTTCGACCTCGTTATCTTTGATTGCGATGGTGTTCTTGTCGATAGTGAACCACTTTCCTGTCGCGCGTTTGAGCAGGTTTATGCCAATCACGGCATGATTTTGCCGGAAGGAACCGTCGCCAAAGGCATCGGCATGAAGCAGGCTGACATATTAGCGATGATTGCTGATCTGACGGGCCATCGTTTGCCAGATGAGGCTTTGAGCCAGTTCTGGCCCGAAACCAAAACCCTTTTTGCTGAGCATTTGCAGCCGGCGGTGGGAATCGCCGATTTTCTGAAAGTGCTGCCCTATAAGCGTTGTGTTGCCTCCTCCTCGCAGCCTGAGCGCATTGCATTCAGTTTGAAAAAGACAGGCATTGATCAATATTTTGGCGATGCAGTCTATTCATCCAGCATGGTTAAGCGCGGGAAGCCAGCGCCCGATCTTTTCCTGTTTGCCGCCGACAAAATGGGAATTGATCCGGCGCGGTGTGTCGTGATCGAAGATTCGCCCTTTGGTGTTGAGGGTGCGATTGCAGCCGGTATGACAGCCTTTGGCTATACGGGCGGCGGGCATACCTATGAAGGGCATGCAGAACGTTTGTCTTCCAAGGGCGCGCAACAGGTTTTTGGCCATTGGGATGATATTGCACGTGAAATACTGGCCGCAGCCTGATCCACAGTCTTGCCGTGTGCTCATTAATGGATAACAAGAGAGTCTGAGTTCAGCAGAAAGTTTGAGGGCATGAAGGACGCAATTACGCTCGACCAGTTGCGCGAGGCGATTGGCACGGAAATCGGATGTTCCGAGTGGCGTGAAGTCACGCAGGAAATGATCAACCAGTTTGCGGATGCAACGGATGATCATCAGTTCATCCATGTTGATCCAGAACGTGCTGCCAAGGAAACGCCATTTGGCGGCACGATTGCGCATGGCTTTTTGACCTTGTCGCTGCTTTCGACGCTGGCATTTGAAGCGCTGCCGATGCTGGAAGGTGCCACGATGGGGATTAATTACGGCTTCGACAAAGTGCGTTTCATGTCACCGGTGAAGACCGGTGCGCGGGTGCGCGCGCGGTTCAAGCTCGCTGATGCCGATATTCGTCCCTCAGGCCGCGTGGTCAATCATTACGAAGTGACGCTGGAAGTCGAGAATATGGTCAAGCCAGCACTCACCGCGACATGGCTCACCATTGCTGTGGTTGAGCCGTCCAAGGCTTGATCCGTCTGTTCTTATGGATTGATAAGTCGTCCTTCTTCATCGAGAGGGGCGGCTTTGTCTTTTTGGGTGGTCATCAGATCACGGAAAAAGAAGGGGCCATGCAGGAACATGCCAAAGTCGTAAAAATTCTTCTTCTCAGCACCGCGCATGTAAAGCAGATGCATCAGGAAGAAATTGCCTTTTGAACGCTTGTAGCGGTTTTCACTATGCACGTTCTTGAAGCGGATACGATGGATGAGCGGCGGGTTCTCAGTCTTTATTTTCAATGCTTTGGCCGGATCAGAGCCGTAAAAATGGATGATGTCGGTGAGAACCTGAAATTCCGACCAGAGCACAGGGCTTTCGTTCATCACCACGCGCATGTCTTCGCGCAAAGCCCGGGCCTTTGGGTGCAGTGCGATCATCAGTAGGCACGAGCCGATGGCCAGCATCGACACAGGCTGCTTTGTGAGCAGGTCAGGCCGCTCTCGCTGAAGATCCGCCAGAGCTTCAACCGCAGGTACTGTACCCAGGCTGTGGCCGACAATAATCACTTCGTCGGCATTGCTTTGCTCGATTTTCTTTTTGAGCGCTTCGGCAAACGCTTTGCGGCGCTCAATAAGCGTGTCATTGCGACCATAAATGCGGTCATAGGCTGCCGACCAGTCATCCAGCAGATAAGACATGAAGAATCGGTCGCCCGGCCAGCGCACGAGCAAGGTCGCAATCACAGCAGCAAGCGGCAGCGACCAGACGAGATTCCAGGATGGGAAACCTGCAAGCATTGGTGCTGATGCGATCAGAGCTGCAATCGCTATGATGAGGATGGACAGCAGAAACGGCCATAGGAAAAACATGACAAAGCGCCAGCTGGTTAGCAGATAGCGAAGCAGGGTGCCTGTAGATAAGATATTCATGAAAGCGCGAAAGCCGGTAAGCATCCGTTTTGGCGTGGAGCGTGCCGCATAATCATCAAAGACATCCGCAGTGCCAAACTGGCAGAATTCCGTTTCCGTCTCCCATCCATTGCCTTTTGTTCGAGCGGTCAGCGTTCCGCAATCATCCGCCTCGTCGGTCATGGGCGACAGTTTTGTTTTGGCTTTCCATAACCGGTCAAAATCTTTCAACGCGAGCGCATGACGCACGCGGACGGCTTTGGGGTGCAGGCCCTCATAGCCTGTGAATTGAATAACGAGTCGTTTGCGTGGGGACATGAATATGATGCGAAGGAATCAATCGAGGGGAAAAGGCTATGAACTGCCGGATTGCTTCTATCGTGGAGCAATGAGGCTGAATTGTGCGGAAGGTGGGGGCTCTCTAGCCTATTGGGTGCGATTTCGTCACTATAATTTATCGTGAGTCCATTATTTATGCGGAACGCCGGGCAAAGCTTTATCTTGATATGGACAAAAGCCGGACTATCTGGTAAAGCCAGCCCCAATTTGCAGCGTTTATGTTGCGAAGCTTGGGAGCCTTTCGGCGTTTATACAGTTGACTCTATCAGCTGGAACTCGTTAAGAGACGCCCTTAATGCCTCAGGCTCAATCGAAATTCTAACCGATACGGGATTACACGTGCAGGTACTCGTCCGCGATAACAATGTTGATCAGGCTCTCCGCGCTCTTAAGAAAAAGATGCAGCGCGAAGGTATCTTCCGCGAAATGAAGATGCGTGGCCATTATGAAAAGCCATCTGAAAAGCGCGCCCGCGAAAAGGCTGAAGCCGTTCGCCGTTCGCGTAAGCTGGCTCGTAAGCGCGCACAGCGTGAAGGTCTTATCGGCGGCGGTCGTACCGCAGCTCGCTAAGTGACCTGAAATTGGCGCTGCATTTGTAGCGCCTTTTGCTTGCCGGTGCAGCTTATGGCTCGCGCCGGTTTTTGCATGTCTGAACATCGGGTTGGTGTTTTGAGCCACTTCACGCGATAAGACATGTCGTTTTGAAGTGTCAGCGGACTGCCATATACTGACCTTTATTGTGGCGTTGAGCTTGTTGCGTCAGTTGGGTTGATCGGCGGTTTTGCCTGCCGCCTTCTCCTGTGCGATAGAATGAGAATATTGTGGCTGTTAAAGCAGCCGGGGACAAAGTTGAAGATAGGCTCCTTTGCTCCGCTCATGCAGAAAGGAACACTGCCGTTGCCAATGCGCTTTAAGGGTATGCATTCGTCCGGGAATTTTTTTGCCCGTAACAGCCTGTTGGCTGCAACTGCCGTTCTGGCACTTGGCCTTGTCGGTTGTCAGAGTTCCTCCAACAATGTGTTGACTTCGATTGATCGTGCGCAGGGTTCAAGTGAGAACATCAGTTCGCTGACCAGCGTCATTCAGAGCAATCCGCGTGATCCTGAAACTTATAATGTGCGTGGCTCTGCCTATGGCAAAGCTGGCCGTTACAAGGAGGCGCTGCGCGATTTCGATCAGGCGATTGCACTCAACCCGAATTTCTATCAGGCTTATGCAAACCGTGCGCTGATCTATCGTTATATGGGTGACAGCGGTAAAGCCGCGCAGGATTATAGCCGGGCGATCCAGATCAATCCGCAATATGATGCCGCTTATATCGGGCGCGGTAATGTCTATCGGCAGGCCGGACGCCTTGATCAGGCATTGAGCGACTTTAATCAGGCGATTGCGCTTCAGACCACAGATGGACGCGCCTATCACAATCGCGGTTTGATCTATCAGGCCAAGGGGCAGCATAAGCAGGCGATTGAAGATTTCTCAAAAGCCATTTCGCTTAATTCCACTGCACCGGAACCTTATAATGGTCGCGGCCTGTCCTATGTTGCTCTGGGCGACTACGACAATGCTTTTGACGATTTCAATACAGCCATTACGCTTGATGGAAATATCGCTGAGAGCTGGGCCAATCAGGCGCTGGTTTACGAACACCGTGGTGATAAGGCCAAGGCTGCCAATTCTTACTTGCGCGCCACGCAGCTTGATCCGAATTATCAGCCTGCCAAGGCTGGTCTGGCGCGCACGCGCAGCTGATCATTTCTTTGTGAATAATAATAAGGGCGGTACTCTCCAAAATAGGGGGTGCTGCTTTCCTTTATTTAAAGGCGACATATAATAGCTGTATGTCGCTTTTCGATCATATTGGCTTTGAAACTAGAGATCTTCGCCGCAGCCTTTCTTTTTATGAAAGCTGCATGCCCATGCTTGGGCTGGCGGTTATTTCCCACGCAGACCGAGGTTTCTTCGTTAATGGTGGGGAAAGGGCGCCTGTGCCATTTTTGTGGATCCATAAAAGCCGGAAACCGGATGCAGACGCGCCTGACGGCAAGCCGGGCAACCATCTTCTTCTGATGTTTACTGCAGGCAGCCGTGAGGATGTAGAGGCTTTTTTTCGTGCAGCGGTCCAGGCGGGTGGCATTGAGAGCGGCAAGCCAGCCTATCAGGGGCCCGAAGAGATGGGCTATTATGCGGCTCTCATCTTCGATCCCGACGGCAACACGCTGGAAGCAGGTTTCCGGCGGAGGCTGCGCTAACCCCCTGCCAGTTAAAATTTAGCTGCGTGAGCGCAGGTTGCGCTTGTCGAGACGATTGACGAGAGAGTCGCCGATCAGCTGAATGCCGCACACCATAATGATGAGAATAATCACCACAGCAATCATGATCTGCGTTTCAAAGCGCTGATAGCCGTAGCGGATAGCCAGATCACCCAAGCCCCCCGCACCAATGGCACCAGCCATTGCAGACGCGCCAATAAGCGTGATGATGGTGACGGTGAAGCCTGCGATAATGCCCGGTAGCGCTTCGGGCACCAGCACTTCACGCACGATTGTCCAGCGGTTTGCGCCCATTGAACGGGCCGCTTCCACCAGGCCGTTATCCACTTCACGCAACGAGACTTCAGCGATACGCGCATAGTAGGGAATGGCTGCGATTGACAATGGCACGATAGACGCCCACGTGCCGATTGATGTGCCGACAACAAAACGCGTCACCGGAATGAGTGCCACCAGCAAAATGATGAAGGGCACAGAACGGAAGCCATTGATGATGGCACCGAGGATGGTGTTGACTGTCAGATTTTGCGCAAGGCCACCCCGTTCGGTCAGAATCATGATGAGAGCCAGCGGAAGGCCGACGACGAGCGAAATCAGGCTCGAAAAGCCGGTCATGATGATGGTCTCCCAGAAGGAGCGCCAGAGAAGATCAAGCATTGCCTGAGACATAGCCGAGAACCTCCGTGGCGTCTGCATGGGTGTTGAGATAGGCGAGTGCGGCGTCCAGTTTTGCTTTGTCCTGCGTGGGCAGGCCAATGAACATGGTTCCAACCGGCTCGCCCTGAATGGTATCCATGCCGCCATGGATCAGTTGCAGCGCAATATCTGTCGCAAGCGTTGCTTCGCTAAAAAATGCGCTTTTGGCGGCATCGCCTGAAAGCTTGACCTTAAGAATGGCAAGATCGCCGGTCTTGTCGAGGCGCTCGCGCCACACGACAGGCAGTTCCGGCTCCAGCACCTGCAACATGCTTTGCGTGATGGGCGAGCGCGGATTGGCAAAGACTTTCCAGACCGGACCTTCTTCGGCGATTGCGCCATGATCTAGCACGATCACCCGATCGGCGATGCGGCGGATGACTTCCATCTCATGGGTGATGAGCAGAATGGTCAGGCCAAGCTTGGTGTTGATGTCTTTGAGCAGCGCCAGAATTGATTGGGTTGTCTCAGGATCGAGTGCCGAGGTGGCTTCGTCAGAAAGCAGAACGGCGGGTTCGGCAGCAAGTGCACGCGCAATGCCGACACGCTGCTTCTGGCCGCCGGAAAGCTGTGCCGGATATTGCTTGGCCTTGTCGGAAAGACCGACGAGATCAAGCAGCTCTGCCACGCGCTTGATGCGTTGGGCTTTTGGCATACCGGCAATTTTGAGCGGCAGGGCAACATTTTGCGCGACGGTCTTGGCGGACAGGAGATTGAAGTGCTGAAACACCATGCCGATGCGGCGGCGCACAGGACGCAGCGCGTTTTCATCAAGGTTGGTGATTTCACGGCCTTCAATCTGGATTGAGCCGCTGTCCGGCTTTTCAAGGCCGTTGACGCAACGAATCAGCGTGGATTTACCCGCGCCGCTGCGTCCGATGATACCGAGGATTTCGCCGCGTGCGACGGAAAGAGAGACGCCATTGATTGCCGGTGTTTCGCCGAACATTCGGCGCACGTCTTTCATGGCGACGATGGGCGCGGATGTTGCTGGTGGCGGTTCAATGGTCACGGTCGTGTCTTCTGTTTCTTATGCCGCGTTAAAACCGCGACTTGCTAAATCGATAAGGCTTCAAGGAAAATGACGCCAAAGGGCATGGACGCTTTTCATCAAGCGCGCGCCGATGCTTTTGGGCAATTTTTTTGCGTACGTCAATAAAAGCCGCGCCGGAAAAGCTTTTTCCGGCGCGGTCTTTAAGGCGCTTTAAGGAATTAATTCCAGGCTGGAATGCCTGTGCCCTTGTAAACGCGGTCAAGCTCTGCCTTCACTGCGTCATTCTGGAAGGAGGCAACAAGGTTCTTTACCCAGTCAGCATTTGCATCTTCAGTGCGGACCGCGATGAAGTTGTTGTATGGGTTGTTTTCCTTGGATTCCCAACCGATCGCTTCTTCCTTCTTCAGGCCAGCCTTGGCGGCCCAGTCGTTGTTCACGATGGCGACATCCAGATCATCAATCGAACGGCCAACGACACCGGCGTCAAGTTCCTTGATTTCAAGCTTCTTTGGATTTTCGATGATGTCGATTGGGGTTGCCAGAATACCTGCATCTGGCTTCAGCTTGATGAGGCCCTTTTCTTCAAGCACGCGCAGTGCGCGACCTTCATTCGATGGATCGTTCGGCACGCCGATAACCGCGCCTTCTTTGATTTCATCAAGGTTTTTGATCTTGCGCGAATAGATGCCGATTGGCCAGACAGCGGTGTAACCGGCCACACTGATCTTGTAACCGTGCTGCTTGATCTGTTCGTCGAGGTAAGGCTTGTGCTGGAAGGCGTTCGCGTCGATTTCCTTGCGTTCCAGCGCTTCATTTGGCTGGTTGTAATCATTGAATGTCACGCGTTCGATGATGAGGCCATGCTTCTTGCCTTCTTCGGCAACGACTTTCCAGACGTCTTCATCTTCGCCGCCCATGATGCCGACCTTGATGGTCTTGTCTTCTGCGTGGCTTGGCGCGGCTGCAAAACCAAGGGTGAGGGCTGCTGCGGTGAAGAGAGCAGCTTTCAGACCCGCGCGGCGGGTCAGCGAATAGCGGGAAAGGACTGACGACATTTTTAATTTCCTTGTCTCAAGTTTTTTGGAGAGCCGGTCCCGGAAAGTGATCATGTTAGATGATCTTTCTCCCCCTGCCCACCTTAAGGCCGATAATTCCTGTTTGTACGGCAATAAACAAGGAAAATTATTTCTGATTCGTGCGAGTCAGCGATTTTGAAATTGCGTTCACAGGCATGTGAGCGGATTGCTATTTCCGCTCACGGCATTGACCAGAATCTGGTTCTAACGATTGTCTGAGATAATCATTTGCGCCGCTTTCTCGGCAATCATCAAAGTGGGTGAGTTTGTGTTGCCGGAGGTGATCGTGGGCATGACCGAGGCATCGGCCACGCGCAGCCCCTGAATGCCTTTTAGTCTGAGACGCGGATCGACAATTGCTTCTGCATCCGCGCCCATTCGGCATGTGCCGACGGGATGGAAAATTGTGGTACCAATATCGCCTGCCACTTTCTCCAGCTGTTCCTGTGTTTCGTAAGACGGACCGGGCTTGAATTCTTCCGGGCGATATTTCTGCAAAGGTGCCTGTGCTACGATATGGCGGGTGAGGCGGATGGCGTCGGCTGCAACGCGGCGGTCACTTTCCGTTGCCAGATAGTTGGGGCGGATGGACGGTTGGGTCCGATGATCGGGGGACTTGATATGAATTGAGCCGCGGCTGTCGGGGCGCAGATTACAGACCGATGCGGTAAAGGCCGGGAAGGGGTGAACGGCCTCGCCGAATTTCTCAAGGCTCAATGGCTGCACATGATATTGCAGATTGGCTGTTTCATAGGACGGGTCTGAGCGGGTGAAAGCACCGAGCTGGCTGGGTGCCATCGACATGGGACCAGAACGGCGCAGGAAATATTCAAGGCCGATCATGGCTTTGCCGAAAAGCTTGCTGGCCTTTTCATTGAGCGTTGGAATGCCGGTCACTTTATAAGCGCAGCGCAGTTGCAGATGGTCCTGCAAGTTTTCGCCCAACTGGTTGCGTTCGAGTTTAGGCGCAATGCCTGCCTGTTGCAGTACATCGCCCCGTCCCACGCCGGAAAGCTCCAATATCTGCGGCGAGCCGACAGAGCCTGCCGTCAGAATAATCTCGCGCTTTGCTTTGACGGTTCGGGTTGTGCCGTTCTGATCGAAAGTCACGCCGGTTGCGCGTAATTCTTCGATCTCTATGCGGCGAACATGCGCGCCGGTTTCAACAGAGAGGTTGGGGCGGTCAAGGGCCGGTCGCAGAAAGGCCTTGGCCGTGTTCCAGCGAATACCGCGTTTCTGGTTGACCTTAAAATAGGACACGCCTTCATTGTCACCGCGATTGAAATCGTCGGTTGCTGGAATTCCGGCCGCAACCGCTGCATCACGAAAAGCATCCAGAATATCCCAGTGCAGACGTGCGTTTTCAACGCGCCATTCACCGCCCGCACCATGCAATTCGCTCGCGCCTTCAAAATAGTCTTCGGATTTTTTGAAGACGGGCAGCACGTCGTCCCAGCCCCAGCCGTCGCAACCGGCCTGGCGCCACAAATCATAATCGCGTGCCTGTCCGCGCATATAGATCATACCGTTGATTGAGGAACATCCGCCAAGCACCTTGCCGCGCGGATAGCCCAGAGAACGACCGTTCAGGCCGGGTTCTGCTTCTGTTGTAAAGCACCAGTCGGTGCGCGGGTTACCGATGCAATAGAGATAACCGACGGGGATGTGAATCCACGCGTAATTGTCTTTGCCACCGGCTTCAAGCAGCAGCACGGAGCGGTTCTTATCTGCGGAAAGCCGGTTCGCAAGCGCGCACCCTGCCGTGCCCGCGCCAACCACGATGTAATCGTAGGTGTCGGTCATGATTTCATATCCAGTAAAAAGTGGAGCCGCTATCTTATGAACAGGCGGCTCCGTCGGTTATCCGAACAATTTCTTTCCAAGCCGCGAGGCATAGAACTCGCCGACGATGCCTCTGCGGAAGAGCAGAACGCAGGCCATGAAGATGATGCCGGTGACGATTGTGACGGGGAAGTCGGAGGTTGCGAGGTAGTTTTGCAAAGCCACCACGAAGGCTGCACCGACGATTGGGCCGATCAGCGTTCCAATACCGCCAAGCAGCGTCATCAGGATCACTTCGCCCGACATCTGCCAGCCCACATCGGTCAGCGTTGCAAACTGGAAGACCAGTGCCTTCATGCCGCCTGCAAGGCCAGCAAGCGCTGCCGACATCACAAAGGCTGCAAGCTTGTAGTGATTGACGGAATAGCCCAGCGACACGGCGCGGTTCTCGTTTTCACGCACCGATTTGAGGATCATCCCGAACGGCGAATTGATGATGCGCCAGATCGCAAAGACTCCGATCACGAAGAGTGCCAGCACCAGATAATACATGTTCATCGGCTGGTTGAGATCAATGATGCCAAACAGATAGCCGCGTGGCACGCCCTGCAACCCGTCTTCACCATGCGTGAAGGCCGCCTGCAGACAGAAGAAGAAGAACATCTGCGCCAGTGCAAGTGTAATCATCGTTGAATAGATGCCCTGACGGCGAATGGCGAGATAGCCGATGATGAGGCCAAGGCCTGCGGCTGTGAGCATACCGAGCAGAATGCCGATTTCGGGCGTGACACCCCATTCCTTGACCGCATGGGCCGTCACATAGGCAGCGCCGCCAAAGAAAGCCGCATGGCCGAACGACAGAATGCCGGTATAGCCAAGCAGCAGATTGAAGGCGGAGGCAAACAGCGCAAAGCACAGCATCTTCATCAGAAAGATCGGGTAGACCATGAACGGGGCTGCGATCAGGCCGATGAGGGCTACAGCCAAAACGATCGCCGAGAGGCTGTTGAGGGCGGGTGCCTTTGCCGCGTGCGGTGCAGCCGTTGCTTTAAGAGCGGTATCAGTCATATCAGGCCTCCTTCCCGAACAGTCCGGTGGGTCGCACCAGAAGGACGATAGCCATGATAACGAAGATGACGATGCTGGAGGCTTCAGGATAGAACACCTTGGTCAGACCTTCGGCCAGCCCGAGCACATAGCCGGTGATGATCGCGCCTAAGATCGACCCCATGCCGCCAACCACGACCACGGCAAAAACCACGATGATGATGTTGGAGCCCATCAGCGGGCTGACCTGATAGATGGGTGCTGCCAGAATTCCGGCAAAGCCAGCAAGGGCTGCGCCCAGAGCATAGGTGAAGGTGAGAAGCAGCGGCACATTGATGCCAAAGGCTTTAACCAGTGTGGGGTTTTCGGTTGCTGCACGCAAATAAGCGCCGAGCTTGGTTTTTTCGATTAAAAGCCAGGTGCCGATACAGATGACGAGTGACGCCACAACCACCCATGCGCGATAGTTGGGCAGGAACATGAAGCCGAGATTATTGCCGCCTGCAAGGGATGGCGGCACGGCATAGGGCTGACCGGCGGCGCCATAATAATAGCGGAAAGTGCCTTCGATCACGAGTGCCAGACCAAAGGTAAACAGCAGCCCATAAAGCGGATCGAGATTATAAAGCCTTGAAAGCGCAACCCGCTCGATGATGGCGCCGCCCAGACCCACGATCAGCGGAGCCAGAATAAGCGCTGGCCAATAGCCGATGCCAAGGCCGCTCAACAGCAGATAGCCGACAAAGGCGCCAAGCATATATTGCGCGCCATGGGCAAAGTTGATGATGCGCAAAAGCCCGAAGATGATGGCGAGGCCAAGGCTCAGAATTGCATAGAAAGACCCGTTGATAAGGCCCACGAGCAACTGCCCAAGAAGTGCCTGAACAGGGATGCCGAAGATCATTGTCATTGGTTCAGACCCCCAGAGCTTCGTTTAGGGCTGCCATACGTTCGGGCAGCTCAGCGGTGGGAAAGTTCTCCGTCACCACACCATGATCCATCAGATAAAAGCGGTCCGCGACCTTGGCGGCAAAGCGGAAGTTCTGCTCGACCAGAAGCACGGTCATGCCGCGTTTCTTGAGCTCGACCAGCACATCGCCGATGCGCTGGATGATGACGGGTGCAAGCCCTTCTGTCGGCTCATCAAGCAGCATCACCTTCACGCCGGTGCGCAGGATGCGGGCAATGGCCAGCATCTGCTGTTCGCCACCCGAAAGCTTGGTGCCGGGGCTGTTGCGGCGCTCATAGAGATTGGGGAACAGTTCGTAAATCTCATCGAGTGACATGGCGCCGCTGCCTTTGGCGACAACCGGTGGCAGCAGCAGATTTTCATGCACGTTGAGCGTTGCAAAGATCCCGCGCTCTTCCGGCACAAAGCCAAGACCCGTGCGGGCAATGCGATGCAGCGGTACGCGCAGAATGTCTTTGCCATCCAGTGTAATCGTGCCGGAGCGCTTGCGGATAATACCCATGATCGCACGCAGCGTTGTGGTCTTACCAACACCATTGCGGCCCAAAAGCGTGATGGTTTCACCGGGGTAGATATCGAGATCGACGCCGTGCAGCGCATGGCTTTCGCCATACCAGGCATTGAGCCCGCGCACGGAAAGCAGGGGTTGGCCTCTATTCATGTTCGGTTCCCATATAAGCGGTGCGTACGCGCTCATCTTGTGCAACGGTTAAATAAGTGCCCGATGCGAGGATTTCTCCGCGTTGCAGCACCGTGACGTGGTGGGCGATGTCGGCCACCACTTTGAGATTGTGTTCGACCATCAGCACCGCGCGATCTTTTGCGACATCGGTGATGAGGGCGGCAATTGTGTGCACGTCTTCGTGCCCCATGCCGGCCATTGGCTCATCGAGCAGCAGCACTTTCGGATCAAGTGCAAGTGTGGTTGCGATTTCAAGCGCGCGCTTGCGGCCATAAGAAAGATCGGCGGCCAGCGCATGACGCGCATCGGCAAGACCGACGCGCTCCAGCAGTTCAACCGCCTGTGCATCCAGCCGGTCAAGTGCCGACAAAGGCCGCCAGAATTGCGTGGCCAGACCACTCGGACGCTGAAGCGCGACCTTGACGTTTTCCAGCACAGTCAAATGCGGAAAAGTTGCGGAAATCTGGAACGAACGCACCAGACCCATCCGCGCCACTTTGGCAGGATTGGTTTTGGTGATGCTTTCGCCAAGCAACGTAATCTCGCCGCTTGTTGGCTGGAGAAACTTGGTAAGCAGGTTGAAAACGGTCGTCTTGCCTGCGCCATTGGGCCCGATCAGCGCATGAACGCGGGCGTGCTCGACATCAAGATCGACATTCTTCACCGCATGAAAGCCGCCAAACGACTTGCCCAGGCCGCGCGCCGAAAGAACCGCCCCTGACGGCTCTGCTTCTCGCAGAGCCGTGGCATTTTGAGTTGCTGTGTTCATCCCATTAGCCTCTTATTGTGTGACCAGTGGGCAGCCGCTTTCTTCCGGCTTCATGTAAGCCTGATCGCCGGGGATGGTGGCCAGCACCTTATAGTAGTCCCATGGCGCCTTGCTTTCGTCAGGCTTTTTCACTTCCATGAGATACATGTCATAGATCATGCGGCCATTGGGTCCGACTTTGCCGTTGCGGGCAAAAACATCATTGACCGGCATTTCATGCAGCTTCTTGGCGACAGCTTCCGTCTCGTCGGTGCCTGCTTCCTTGATGGCTTTCAGATACTGAAGAACCGCCGAATAGGTGCCTGCCTGAATCATGTTCGGCATACGGCCGGTGCGGTCGAAAAAGCGCTTGCTGAACTCGCGCCATTCATCGTCGCGATCCCAGTAGAAACCTTCGGTGAGCGTCAGGCCCTGTGCCGCGTCAAGGCCCAGTCCGTGCACTTCCGCAAGCGTGAAGAGCAAAGCCGCAAGACGCTGGCCACCGGCCACGATGCCGAATTCCGCAGCCTGTTTGATCGCATTGGATGTATCAAGACCGGCATTGGCAAGGCCAACGACCTTGGCACCCGATGCCTGTGCCTGTAGCAGGAAGGAAGAGTAATCGGTGCTGCTCAGTGGATGGCGAACCGAGCCAAGAACTTTACCGCCCTTGGATTCAACGAATTTCGATGTCTGTTCTTCCAGCGAATAGCCGAAGGCATAGTCTGCCGTCAAAAAATACCATGTGTCGCCGCCCTGTTCGACGAGCGAACCACCTGTGCCGACCGCCAGCGCATGGGTGTCATAGGCCCAGTGGAAACCGTAAGGTGTGCATTGCTTGCCTGTGAGTTCCGATGTCGCGGCACCTGTATTGATGGTGATTTTCTTTTTGTCTTTTGAAAGTGCCTGAACAGCGAGACCCACGGAGGAGCTGGTCAGCTCCATGATGGCATCGACCTGTTCGGTATCATACCACTGACGGGCGATATTGGCTGCAACGTCCGGCTTGTTCTGGTGGTCGGCAGTGATGATTTCAATCGGCGCATCCAGCACAGTGCCGCCAAAATCTTCAGCAGCCATTTTTGCCGCCTCATACGACCATTTGCCGCCGAAGTCAGCATAAACGCCAGACTGGTCGTTCAGAATGCCGATTTTGACTTTGCCGTCTGATATTTCCGCTGCGGATGAAATTGCGGTTGCAGCAAAAAGTGCAGCCGTAGCAAGTGCAAAAAGTTTCATTCAGTGTTCCTCCCAAAAACGTATGATCGTCGCGACAAAGTCGGACGGAATGCTTATTTGAAGCCGTCTTTTCAGACAGGGTGGCCAATCTTCCTCATGATTAGGCACCCATATGCTTCCGCCCGGCTCGTTCCTCCTTTAGGGCCTCCATGCGGGCTTGTCCTATGGACGGTAGCATTGACAAATGCGTACAAGAATAGCAATTTTTGAACAGTGTCTGTTCAAAAATGTACAGAAGCTTTAAGGAGGAAACGTTGCGGCAGTTTTCATGGGATGATCTGCAATATTTTCTCGCGGTCGCGCGCACCGGCCAGCTTTCGACTGCCGCAAGACAATTACGCACCAGCCACGTTACGGTTCTGCGGCGCATTGATCGTCTGGAGCAAGCGCTTGCAACAAAGCTTTTTGAGCGCAATCCGCGCGGCTATCTTTTAACGCCGATGGGCGAGCGACTGGTTGAGCCTGCGGAAGTGATGGAGCGAGAGGCGCTGAAATTCCAGACAGAGACGACGGGCAGTTTTTCGGCATTGTCGGGTGTGGTGCGGCTTTCAACTCTTGAAGGTTTTGGCAATTTCTTTCTGGCGGATCGGCTGCCGGTGCTGGCGCAGTCCTATCCCAGCCTCTCGGTGGAGGTTGTGACGATCCAGCAAATCATGTCGCTATCGCGGCGTGAGGCGGAGCTTTCGATCACGCTGCATATGCCGCGTACCGGGCCTTATCACAGTGAAAAACTCACGCCCTATCGTTTGTTTGTTTATGGGCATCGCGATTATCTGAATTGTCATTCAGCGATCAAAACGCGTGAAGATATGACCCAGCATCCTTTTATCGGCTATATAGACGATATGGTGTTTACACCCGGTCTTGATTACATGCGTGAAATTTTGCCTGGAAAGCGTTGCAATTATCAAGGCTCAAGCATTCATGCGCAACTGGTGGCAACATTGACAGGCTATGGGCTGTGTGTGTTGCCATTTTTCATTGCCAGCCAATATTCTGAACTTGTGCCGGTTCTGCCAAAGGAAATGTATCTTGAGCGCGAATATTGGATGAATTGCCATGTCGATGTTATGGCCGCACCGCGTATCAGAGTGATCAGTGATTTTATGCTTGGAGCAGTGCGCGAAGCCTCGGCAAGCTTCTTAGGCGAGAGCCTTCTTCAATCTTAATGTAATCCACCAACAAGTGCATAAATGCAGGTCATGACAAGTGCGCTAAAGCCAAAACCAATAATAAAAAGATTAAGTGTTCGCAATTTCCCCTCCCATTGCAACCCGGGCGGTTTATGTGCGACTTGAGCGATGAAGTCTACTGTAAATTGTATCGATATAAACTAAAGTTGTATTGTCTGCTTTAAGACCTGTTCATACGTGACATCACGGCAATATCTCCGAACGGTAGGGGGATTCGCGCCATTTAAATGGATTGAATCGGCGCCTGCGGGATCTTGCCGAGTTTTCATGATGGTGAAAACTCGGCTTGAAGTCGAAAGCAAAAGAGACTCGTTATCTCTGTTTGGCTAATCCCTGTTCGCGCATCTGGCTTAGCGTCATTTTGGGCGAAAGCGCTTCCGGGTCGATGCGGATTTCAATCAGCCCCGGCTTACCCGATTGCTCGCAGCGCTTGAAAGCTTCCGCAAAGTCTGCGGTCTTTTCCACCGTTTCTCCATGCAGGCCATAGGCGCGGGCAAGCGCTGCAAAGTCGGGATTTGCAAGGCCAGTGCCGGAAACGCGGCCCGGATAGGTGCGTTCCTGATGCATACGGATCGTGCCATACATGCCGTTATTGACCACAATGAAAATCGCATTGGCTCCATATTGCGCAGCCGTTGCAAGCTCCTGACCATTCATCAGGAAACAGCCGTCACCGGCGAAACAGACGACTGTGCGTTCTGGTGCGGTCAGCTTGGCGGCAACGGCAGCTGGCACACCATAGCCCATGGAGCCATTGGTTGGTGCCAGCTGGCTGCGATAGGTGCGGTACTGATAAAAGCGATGAGGCCATGCCGAATAATTGCCAGCGCCATTCGTGATGATGGCATCATCGGCGAGATGTGCGCGCAGCCACTCCATGATCTCACCCATCTGAACGTCACCGGGAATTGTCGGCGTTTTCAGATTGTCACGGTAATCGGCTTTGGCGCTTTCAGCCCATGCTTTCCACCGAGGGTTAGAGATAGGTTCAAGCTTTGAGGCTGCTTTGGTGAAGGCAGCCATGCTGGCATTGATCGGAATATCAGCGTGATAGACACGGCCAAGCTCTTCCGCACCCGGATGGATATGGATGAGCTTCTGCTTTGGCACAGGGATATTGATCAGTTCATAGCCCTGCGTGGTCATTTCACCAAGGCGTGCACCCACCACCAGCAAAAGATCGGAATCTTTGACGCGGGCGGCGAGTTTCGGGCTGATCGACGTTCCCATTTCACCGGCATAAAGTGGATGATGATTGTCGAACATATCCTGGCAACGAAAGGATGCTGCAACAGGCAGCGACATGTTTTGAGCGAATGTTTGCAGGTCGCGAACCGCTTGGCTATTCCAGCCGCCGCCGCCCACGATCATCAGTGGCCGCTCGGCTTTTTCGAGAAGTGCTTTCATGTCCTGTAGCTGATCGCTTCCCGGATGCATTTCGACATGCTTGTAAGCGGGCGCATCGCTGACGGTTGCGTGTGAGGTCAGCATATCTTCGGGGAGAGCGATGACCACAGGGCCGGGGCGTCCGTTGACTGCGCGATGGAAAGCCTGACTGACCAGTTCCGGGATGCGGGCGGGATCATCGATCTGCACCACCCATTTGGCCATCTGGCCGAACATGCGGCGATAATCAACTTCCTGAAATGCTTCCCGTTCCACCTGATCGCTTGCAACCTGCCCGATGAACAGAAGCATCGGTGTGGAATCCTGAAACGCGGTATGAACGCCGACGGAGGCATTCGTCGCACCGGGGCCGCGTGTGACAAAGCAGATGCCGGGCTTGCCGGTCAGCTTGCCATAGGCTTCGGCCATGTAAGAAGCCCCACCTTCCTGACGGCAGACGATAAGATCGATCTGGTCACTGACGTCATGGAAAGCATCGAGCGCCGCAAGGTAGCTTTCGCCGGGCACACAGAAAACGCGGTCAACGCCGTGAATGCCGAGTGCATCCACCAATATCTGGCCACCGGTCCGCATGTTGCTGTTTGTTGAGGTTTTATGCATTTCCCTACTCTCAAAATGTCTGAACGACTTTGGCGCGCATGCGCTCTATTTCGGAGGCATACGCAGCGCACCATCGAGCCGAATGGTTTCGCCGTTGAGCATGCTGTTTTCGATAATATGCAGCGCGAGTGCCGCATATTCGTCTGGCCGACCCAGACGCGGGGGGAAAGGAACCATCTGGCCCAACGCATCCTGTGCAGGCTGCGGCAGGCCTTTGAGCATGGGGGTTTCAAAAATACCGGGTGCAATGGCGCACACACGAATGCCAAGGGGGGCAAGTTCGCGTGCCGCAGGCAATGTTAGGCCGACGATGCCGCCTTTAGACGCTGCATAGGCCGTCTGGCCGATCTGGCCGTCAAAGGCTGCAACCGATGCTGTGTTGATGACAACGCCGCGCTCGCCCGTTGGCAGGGCTTCGCTTTTGGAGGCGACATCGGCAAACAGCCGCAGCAGATTGAACGAGCCGATCAGGTTGATCTCAACCGCTTTGCGGAAATCATCAAGCGGCATGACGCTGCCATCACGCGCCAGCATTTTCTTTGCTGGTGCTACGCCCGCGCAATTGACAAGAATCTGTGGTGATCCGAGCTTTTCGCCGATTGCCTTGAATGCGGCCTCAGCACTTGCAGCGTCTGAAACATCGCATTGAATGGCGATGCCGCCGATTTCGGCTGCCACTGTATTGGCGCCGTCAATGTTGAAATCGAGGATTGCAACTTTCGCGCCTTTGGCTGCAAGCGCACGTGCGGTTGCGGCACCAAGGCCCGATGCACCACCGCTGACGATGGCGATTTTTCCTTCAATATCCATTTTCCCCCTCATATTGTTTCAACAGCAATGGCTGTTGCTTCGCCGCCACCGATACAGACTGAAGCCATGCCGCGCTTGAGATCGTTCAGCTTCATGGCATGAAGCAGGGTAACGATGATGCGTGCGCCAGAGCAGCCAATCGGATGGCCCATAGCGCAGGCACCGCCATGGATATTCACCTTGTCGGCGGGGAGGTCGAGTTCCTGCATTGCAGCCATAACAACCACAGCGAAAGCTTCATTGATTTCAAACAAATCAACGTCGCGTGCAGTCCAGCCGGTTTTGTCGAAGAGTTTTTTCATCGCAAAAATCGGGGCCGTGGTGAAGAGCGAGGGCTGTTGTGCGTGGCTTGCGTGGCCGCGAATAATGGCAAGCGGTTCTGCGCCCAGCTTTTGGGCTTTGGACAGGCGCATCAGGGTAAGCGATGCCGCACCATCGGAAATCGATGAAGAATTGGCGGCTGTAACCGTGCCGCCTTCGCGGAAGGCAGGCTTGAGGTTTGGTATTTTTTCGGGCTTTGCGCGGGTTGGCTGCTCGTCGCGGTCAAGCGCTGCAACATGGACCAGCTCTTGTGCGAAAGAACCCGCCTCAGCTGCCTTGAGTGCGCGCGAAAGTGAGCGGAGGGCAAATTCGTCCTGTTGCTCACGCGTGAACTGGTAGTGATCTGCTGTTTCTTCCGCGAATGTTCCCATGGCGCGCCCTTTGTCATAGGCGTCTTCAAGACCGTCGAGAAACATGTGATCGTAGATTTTGCCGTGGCCCATGCGATAGCCACTGCGTGCTTTTTCAAGCAAATAAGGTGCATTGGTCATGCTTTCCATACCGCCTGCGACCACAATGTCCGCACTTCCTGCGGAAATGAGATCAGCCCCCAGCATGACAGTCTTCATGCCTGAACCGCAAACCTTGTTGATGGTCGAGCAGGGCACAGATTGCGGGAGACCGGCATGAATTGTGGCCTGACGTCCGGGTGCCTGTCCCAGCCCTGCGGGCAAGACACAGCCCATGAGCACTTCGTCGATCTGATCAGGATTAAGATTAGCGCGGTGAACCGCTTCCTTGATTGTGACAGCGCCAAGTGCAGTTGCACTCTCCCCCTTGAGCGCGCCTTGAAAACTTCCGATCGGTGTTCGTACCGCACTGGCGATAACGATCGGATCTTTTGTTTCCGACATTTGTTTACTCCTCCAGTAAAGCAAAGTGATAACAGCATAGCGGAGGCTGTGAAAACAGCCTAAATATGATGAGCAAAGCTGATGAACTCATGTCGCGAAGGTATGGATGAAATGCGTGAGACAAATTCAGGCAGAATCCGTGTGGGTATCGGCGGCTGGGCTTTTGAGGCGTGGGACAAGAGTTTTTATCCGGAAAAGCTCTCCAAAAAACGCCAGCTCGAATATGCATCAAGCAAGCTGACTTCGATTGAAATCAACAGCACCTATTATGGTCCGCAAAAGCCCACGACTTTTGCCAAATGGCATGATGGAACGCCGGATGATTTCGTTTTTTCGCTGAAAGCGCCGCGCTTTTCGACCAATCGGCGGGTGCTGGCCGAGGCGGGAGAGAGCATCGAGAAATTCGTGACCGGTGGCCTGCTTGAACTCAAAGACAAGCTTGGCGTCATCAACTGGCAATTCATGGGCACGAAAAAGTTTGATCCAGCCGATTTTGAAGCTTTTCTCAAGCTTCTGCCAAAACGTGTCGATGGGCGCGATCTGCGCCATGCGGTCGAAGTGCGTCACGACAGTTTCAACTCGCCGGATTTCATCGCGCTGCTGCGGGAATATGGCGTTGCGGTGGTGATTGCGGGCGACAGCAAATTCGTGGAAATTGCTGATATGACTGCGCCTTTTGCCTATCTGCGCATCATGGGTACGCAGGAAGGCCAGAAGCTCGGCTACAGCGAGGCGGATCTTGACCATTGGGCAGAGCGGGCCAAAGCAATTGCGGTTGGGCATGTGCCCGATAGTCTTAAAACCATCACGCCGCCGCTTCCCGATAACGTTGCCCGCGATGTTTATCTTTATGTCATCAGCGGCCATAAGGCGCACAACCCACAAGCTGCAATGGCCTTGATTGATCGTTTGAAATGATAGGTGTTGTGTGATGTATTGGAGGCTTTTGTGATGAGTGAACTGAAATTCAGAACCCGCGAAACCGGGGCGGTTGCGGAAATGCCACATGGCAAGCTGCCGACAATCACAACGCCGACAGGCGGCGCGGTGGAGATTGTCACCAGCGTCAGCCAGCCGGGTTTTAACCCGCTCGATCTGATCTATGCATCACTTGCAGCCTGCATGGCGCTCAGCGCGCGTGTTGCTGCGACCAAGCTCGAATTGCGTGAAAAGCTTGACCATGTTCGGGTGGAGGTAAAAGGCGATAAGGCACATGAAGGCCCGTCACGCATCGAACGATTCGCTGTAACATTTCATTTCGATGGCGATCTCACGGAAGATGAAAAGCATCGTCTTGCAGAGGTGGCCGAGCAAATCTGCACCGTCAGCAATACGTTGCGCGGCGATCCGAAGTTCGATCTCAACGTCACGTAATCAGATTTCTTCGCGAATACGGTCAACGCCAAGCGCGATCACGCTTTCCATCGCAGCACGTGCTTTTTGCTGATCGCGCGAGGCAATTGCATGAGCAATGCGCATGTGATTGGCGGCACATTCTGCAATGCCTTCGGGTGAACTTGCCGGAGACGATAACTGGAACGAAATTGCAAGCGCTGCTTCAATCAGGCTGCTCACGGAACGCATGAATGGATTGCCTGACATGCGGGCAATTGCCAGATGAAACTCAAGGTCGACCTTAGCGATGGATTCTGGCGTATGCATGGGGTCGTCAAATTTCGCAGCAAGCGCATAAAGCTCAACAAGTTCCTCGCTGGTTGCATTTTTTGCGGCAGCGGCGGCGGCAGCGGGTTCAAGCGCCATGCGCATTTCCGCCAGATGATCGACAAAGACCTCATCAAAGCCTGCTTCAAACCGCCATGTCAGCACGTCAGGATCAAAAAAGTTCCAGCTGCTTGCGCCGAGCACACGGGTTCCAACTTTGGCTTTTGGTTCGATCAGGCGTTTTGCAGACAGCGTTTTCATCGCTTCGCGCAGAACAGTGCGGGAAACGCCAAAGCGCAGCGACAATTCGTTATCGCCCGGAAGTATCGAGCCTTCGGGAATGGTGCCTGCGACGATGCCGCGCCCCAGTTCACCCACGACAACGGCGTGGCTGTTATGGCGCTTGCGTCCGGTTATGGCCGTTTCCAGTAATCCCAATTCAGGCCTCCTTCATGCGTTGACGCGCGAGTCTTATATCGGAAAACCATACAAGTCCTCGCTGTAGCGCAATGAACAGGAACAGCAAGATACCGATTGCTATTTTTGTCCACCACGAAGACAGCGTTCCATCGAAAACGATATAAGTCTGTATGAGGCCCTGTATCAGAATACCGACGAACGTACCTGCCACCAGACCGGCGCCACCGGTGAGAAGTGTGCCGCCGATGACCACCGATGCAATGGCGTCAAGCTCCACTCCAACGGTTGCCAGCGAATAGCCGGATGATGTGTAGAGCGTATAAACGATGCCTGCCAAGCCGGAAAGCATGCCCGACATCGTATAGATGCCGATTGTCGTGCGGCCAATGGGAACGCCCATCAGTTCCGCCGATTGCGCATTGCCGCCGAGCGCATAGATGTTTGCGCCAAAGCGTGTGCGATGCGCAATGATGCCGCCGATGATGAAGACAGCCAGCATCAGCATGGCGACAAAAGTCAGTCTGCCACCACCGGGAAGCCTGAAGTAAAAGCCCTGTAAGGTTTCGATGAATGGATGCGAAATCGGCACAGACTGTGTCGAGATCAGGAATGCCGCTCCGCGTGCGAGAAACATGCCTGCAAGCGTTGCCACAAAAGGCGGTATCCCGAGATAATGGATCATCATACCCATCCACGCGCCAAACATTGCGGCAATCACCAGAATGAGGCCAAAGGCTATCAACGGATGCACGCCATGTCCTACAAGGACTGCCACAAAAACGCTGGTAAAGGCGATGACTGATCCGACTGATAGGTCGATGCCGCCGGAGATGATCACAAAGGTCATGCCAACGGCTGCGATACCTAAAAAGGCATTGTCCGTCAGAAGATTACCGATCACTCGTGTTGACAGCATGTTCGGGAACTGGATCACGCAGACCGCATAGGCGAGCAGGAAAATCGCGACCGTTGTGACGAAAGGCAGATTGCGAAGCACTCTCATTGCCGTGCTCCCTGTTGGCTATGTTGGTTTGTATTGGTTGTATTGCCTTTGCGTTCAGCGCGCAGGAAGGTGAAGAAGCCAGCAATTGCAGGCGACTGGAACGTGAGTACGATCACGATAATGCCTGCCTTGATGATGAGGTTGAATTCTGGCGGAAACCCAGCCATCAGAATGCCGGTATTGATCGACTGGATGATCAGCGCGCCGAGCAGCGATGCCATGATCGAGAAACGTCCGCCATTCAATGATGTGCCGCCGATGACGACCGCCAGAATGGCATCGAGTTCAAGCCAGAGGCCGGCATTGTTGGCATCTGCGCCGCGAATATCGGCGGTTGCGATCAGTCCGGCAAGCGCTGCACAAAGGCCTGATACTGCATAGACGCTGAACAGAAGAAAGCGGGCTTTCACGCCTGCCAGCATGGCGGCGCGGCGGTTGATGCCGGTTGCTTCAATCAGGAAGCCAAGCGCTGTCGAGCGCACGACAAGCCCGACGACAAGGCCTGCCAATATCCAGATCAGCACCGGCACCGGCACGCCAAGAAACGAACCGGAGCCAAGAGTTGCAAAGGAATCATTGTTGAAGGTGAGGATTGCGCCTTCGGTGATAAGCTGCGCGATGCCACGCCCAGCCACCATTAATATCAGTGTTGCGATGATCGGCTGGATATCGAAAACGGCGACAAGAAAGCCGTTCCACAGACCGCAGAGCAGACCCACGCCGAGTGCCACGGGAATGACGATCGCCAGCGGATAGCCAGAAACGATGAGCGATGCAGCCGCAGCGCCGCTGATTGCCATGACCGCGCCGACCGACAGATCAATACCGCGTGTCGCAATCACCAGTGTCATGCCGACGGCGAGAATGGCAACGGGCGCAGCACGTACCAGAATATCGATCAGGCTTCCGTAAAGGCGCCCGTTCTGAAAAGAAATACCTAGAAAGCCCGGTGATATGATGGTGTTTACAATCAGAATGAGCGCAAGGGCTGCGAGCTGTGGGCTTAGTCTTTTCAGTTTTTTGCCAATACGCGCCATCATGCTGCATCTTCCTTTATGCTTCCGGTCTCGGCGATGGCACGCACGATATTGTCGGCGGTGATTTCTGCGCCCGAAAGTTCTGCCACATGGCGGCGGTCTGAGAGCACGACAACGCGGTTTGCCACGGCTGCAAGCTCCTCAAACTCGGATGAAATAATCACCAGAGACATGCCTTCGGTGCAGAGTTCACCGATGAGTTTGAGAATTTCCGCATGGGCGCCGATGTCTATGCCGCGGGTTGGTTCATCCAGAATCAGCAGGCGCGGATCGGTGGCCAGCCAGCGTGCCAGAATGGCCTTTTGCTGGTTACCGCCCGATAGAAACTTGATCGGTTTGTCTGGATCTGCGGGGCGGATATCCAGCGCCTTGATATAGCGCTCTGCAAGCGCTGCTTTTTCGCGTGAGGAAATCGGCTTCGACCAGCCGTGTTTTGCCTGTATGGCGAGCGCGATATTTTCTGCCACCGAAAAATCGCCGATGATGCCATCGGTTTTGCGCTCTTCCGGGCAGAAGGCAAAGCGTTCGGCAATGGCTGCAACAGGAGAGGGCAGCTTTGTATCTTTACCATCAACCGTGAGTGCACCGCTGTCTGCCTGATCGACGCCGAACATGAGCAATGCGGTTTCTGTCCGGCCAGAGCCGAGAAGGCCTGCAATGCCGACCGCTTCACCCGGCTTGATGGCAAGATCGAATGGTGCAACACTGCCTTTTTTACCAAAGCCTGAAAAGCGAATGGGGGCAGTCCCGTTATCGCTTGCTTCTTCCGTCAGGTGTCTGCGGACGGTTTCCTGCAACTGATGGCCAAGCATCATTGAGATCAAATCGGTGCGCGGTAGTTCTGAAAGATTGCGACTGCCAACCAGTCGGCCATTGCGCAGTACGGTGACGCAATCGGCAATGGCATAGACCTGATCCAGAAAATGCGTAATCACGATGATGCCGAGGCCTTCGGCTTTCAACTGACGCAGCACACCAAACAGCATCTCGACTTCGCGGGCATCAAGACTGGCGGTCGGCTCATCCAGCACCAGCACCTTACCGGAAACATCCACCGCGCGAGCGATTGCGATAATCTGTCGGATCGCCACCGAATAAGCGGACAGTGGTGCGCCGACATCAATGGTGAGGCCGTAACGGGCGAGCAGGGTGGCCGCGTCGGTCTCCATGCGACGCCGGTCGATGAAACCGAAACGCCGTGGCTGACGACCCAGAAACAGGTTTTCGGCAACGGTCAGGTTCTCCAAGAGATTGACCTCCTGATAGACCGTGCCGATACCAAGCGTCTGCGCTTCTGAAACGGAAGCTGGCGCAATTTCTTGTCCATCAAGCAAAACCGAACCGTCAAAGCCATGATAGGCGCCAGTCAATATCTTGATAAGCGTTGATTTTCCTGCCCCGTTTTCGCCGAGCAGCGCGTGTATTTCACCACGATTGAGCACGAAATCGACGTGATCAAGCGCAGTTACTCCGAGAAAGGATTTGGTTATTGAGCGCGCTTCAAGAAGCGGCGTTGCTGGCGTCTCGCGCGCAGCGATGTCGGGGCGAGCCATGGCAGTCTTCCGTTCGCATCTTGCAGAACCGCTCCGGGCCGCGATGAGAAGCGGCCCGGAGGCATGAAGGTGTGATCTGAGGCTTAGTAGCCGAGGCCCTTCTTGGCTTCATAAACGGCCTTTGGATCGTCAGCCTGTGTGTAAAGCTTGGATTCGGTCTGGATCCATTTTGGCGGAACAGTGCCATTGGCTTTGAGTGCTTCAATGACGTCGAAAGCAGGACCTGCCATGTTTGGCGTCAGCTCAACCGTTGCATTGGCTTCGCCATTGGCCATTGCCTGGAAAATATCCGGCACGGCATCGATTGAAACGACCTTAATGTCGGTTCCGGGCTTGAGACCAGCTTCCTTAATGGCTTGAATGGCGCCGACGGCCATGTCGTCATTATGCGCGTAGACTGCACAAATGTCCTTGCCGCCATTTTCGGCCTTGATGAAGCTTTCCATGACTTCCTTGCCCTTGGTGCGGGTGAAGTCGCCAGTCTGCGAGCGGGAAATCTTGATGTTATCGTGGCCTGCAAGTGCTTCTTCAAAGCCCTTCTTGCGGTTGATCGCCGGAGAAGAACCTGTCGTGCCCTGAAGCTCGACGACCGAACAAGGCTTGTCGCCGACTTCCTTGACCAGCCAGTCGCCCGCAACCTTGCCTTCATGGACCTGATCGGAGGTGACAGCGGTGAGATAGAGATCTTCCGGTGCATCAATCTGGCGGTCGAGAAGCACGACCGGAATTTCGGCTTCCTTGGCTTCTTTCAGGACCGCATCCCAACCGGTTGCAACAACCGGCGCAATCAGGATGGCATCAACGCCTTGTGCAATGAAGCCGCGAACGGCCTTGATCTGATTTTCCTGCTTCTGCTGTGCGTCGGCAAATTTGAGAGTGTGGCCGCGCTTCTCAGCTTCCTGCTTTGTTACACTTGTTTCGGCGGCGCGCCAGCCCGATTCCGAACCGATCTGCGAGAAGCCGACCGTCAGGGAAGCGGCGGATGCGCTTGAGATCAGAGCGAATGAAAATGCGGCTGTCAGAGCCGTCAGACTGCGTTTCATATTAAGTCCTCCCAATAAAAAGGCTCTCCCAGCCTTCGTGTTTATGAAGCATATAATATTACTTTATGGCAAGTACATTTCGTATATTCGCTGAAAATTGGGGGTGCGACAAACGTGCATGATGGCGAATTTAATAGTGAAATCATGCGTTTATTAAGGGGGCGGCAATGGTCTTGGTATGGGGGTGGTGCGCGCTGTGTTTCCCTTGCTTGACAAGTGGGTATTTGCCGAAATAGTCATATTAATGAGAAGGAGCCGTTCATCCGCATACCTGTGTTTTTGAACGGTCGAGAAGAATGTTCCGCAAGCGTTTTGCGGAAAATGGGAGGTTTAATGTTACGTCTGGTACAAATCCGCGACTTGCGCGGAGAAACACGTGTGGCCGCTTGCGATGATGAAGGCGCGGCCCATATCGTCAATGGCGTGACGACGACTTACGAACTGGCATGGGCGGCGATCTCTGCGGGCATTAGCCTTGCTGAGCAGGTTGAGCGTAATGGCAAAGGTGAAGCTGTCGATCTTGATGCCGCACTTGCTGATGGTCAGGTTGACCTGCCTATTACCCATGAAGATCCCGCGCATTTTATTGTTGCAGGGACAGGCCTCACACATCTTGGTTCGGCGGATGGTCGTGACAAGATGCACAAGGCAGCACAGGCCGCTGAAAAGCCGACCGACTCGATGCGCATGTTTTTGATGGGTGTTGAAGGCGGTAAACCAAAGCGCGGTGAGACGGGCGTTCAGCCGGAATGGTTTTACAAAGGCGATGGGTCGGCGCTGGTCGCGACGGGCGGTGAACTCGTCTCTCCAGCTTTTGCCGAGGATGGCGGTGAAGAGCCGGAACTCGCAGGCATCTATCTGATCGGCCCGGACGGTACGCCGTTCCGCCTTGGCTTCTGCCTCGCCAATGAGTTTTCCGATCATGTGATCGAAAAGCAGAATTATCTGTGGCTGGCGCATTCAAAGCTGCGTCAGGCGTCGCTGGGGCCAGAGCTTTATGTGGGCGCTCTGCCGGATCATGTTGAGGGTGTTTCGCGGATCAAGCGTGGCGATCAGGTGATCTTTGAAAAGCCGTTTCTGTCGGGCGAAGCGAACATGTCGCATACGATCGCCAATCTGGAACATCATCATTTCAAATATGAACTGTTCCGTCGTCCGGGAGACATTCATGTGCATTTCTTCGGCACGGCGACATTGTCGTTTTCGGAAGGTGTTAAGACGGAAAACGGCGACCAGTTCGAAATTTCCGCAAAGCCTTTCCGTTATCCGCTGGTCAACAGGCTGGCGCAGGCGAAAGCCGAAGATATTGCCGTGAAGGCGCTTTGAGATGACAGTGGCGTCCAATATCAATCTGGCAATTGTTGGTCTTGGCAAGATTGCCCGCGACCAGCATCTGCCATCGATTGAAGCGACGAGTGGCATTGAACTCAAAGCCATTGCCAGCCGCAATGCGGGTCTTGATGGGTTGCCGTCGTTCCATGACATTGAAGAGCTGCTTGAGAGTGATGTTGCAATCGATGCGGTGTCGCTTTGCACGCCGCCGCAGGGGCGTTTCAATCAGGCTTATGCAGCCCTTGCGGCGCGCAAGCATGTGATGCTGGAGAAACCTCCGGGCGCGACGATTTCGGAAGTGCAGGCGCTGACGCGTTTTGCTGAAAAGCAGGGCGTTACGCTTTATGCGACCTGGCATTCGCGCGAAGCCGCAGCCGTTGAACCGGCACGCGGATTTCTGAAAGATGCCGCAATCAAATCTGTTGCGGTGTCGTGGAAAGAGGACGTGCGCCACTGGCATCCCGGCCAGCAATGGATCTGGGAGCCGGGTGGTCTTGGTGTGTTCGATCCGGGCATCAATGCGCTCTCAATCGTGACGCATATTCTGCCGGAACGGTTTTTTCTCACCAAGTCCGACCTCTATTTTCCAGAAAATCGGGCGGCACCGATTGCCGCTGATCTCGCGTTTGAAACGGAAGGCGGCGTGCCGGTTTCCTTTGAACTCGACTGGCGCCAGACGGGTCCGCAGACATGGGATATTCGGGTCGAGACAGACAAGGGAACGCTGCTTCTCAGTCATGGCGGCAGTCGGCTGACGATCGCAGGCACGGAAAAAATGGCGGAGCCTGATCGTGAATATCAGCGTCTTTACCAGAATTTTGTGAAGCTGGTTGGCGAAGGGCAGAGCGATGTTGACCTAGCACCTCTGACCCATGTTGCCGATGCTTTCCTTCTCGGAAAGCGCCATGCCGTTGAATCTTTTGAAGACTAGGAATTGGGGCCGCGCGGCGGTCTCTTACCCATGCAGGACAATGAAATGAATAAGCCCGTTACGCCGAAAGCACCGAGATTTCGCTCACGCGCATGGTTCGATAACCCGGACAATGTTGATATGACGGCGCTCTATCTTGAGCGTTACATGAATTACGGTCTCAGTCAGGAAGAACTGCAATCCGGTCGTCCGATCATCGGCATTGCGCAGACGGGTTCTGATCTTTCGCCGTGCAACCGTCATCATCTGGAACTTGCCAATCGCGTGCGTGAAGGTGTGCGTGAAGCGGGCGGCATCGTGATCGAATTTCCGGTCCATCCGATTCAGGAAACCGGCAAGCGTCCGACTGCGGGCCTTGATCGCAACCTTGCTTATCTCGGCCTCGTTGAAGTGCTTTATGGCTATCCGTTGGATGGCGTTGTGCTGACCATTGGTTGCGACAAGACCACGCCTGCCTGCCTGATGGCTGCTGCGACCGTCAATATTCCGGCAATTGCGCTCTCCGTTGGTCCGATGCTCAATGGCTGGTTCCGGGGTGAACGCACGGGTTCGGGCACCATCGTCTGGAAGGCGCGTGAGTTGCTCGCCAAGGGTGAGATCGACTATGCGGGCTTTGTAAAGCTGGTTGCGTCTTCCGCACCATCGACCGGTTATTGCAACACGATGGGTACGGCCACGACGATGAATTCGCTTGCCGAAGCACTCGGAATGCAGCTTCCGGGTTCGGCGGCGATTCCGGCCCCTTACCGTGATCGTCAGGAAGTGGCTTATCTGACCGGCCGCCGCATTGTGGAAATGGTTTATGAAGACCTCAAGCCAACTGACATCATGACGAAGGAAGCCTTTATCAATGCGATCCGCGTCAATTCCGCGATTGGCGGTTCGACCAATGCGCCGATCCATCTCAATGCACTGGCACGTCATGTCGGCGTGGAGCTGAGCGTCGATGACTGGCAGAAATATGGCGAGGAAATTCCGCTTCTGGTCAATCTCCAGCCAGCGGGCGAATATCTCGGCGAAGATTACTACCACGCGGGCGGCGTGCCAGCAGTCGTCAATCAGCTGATGGGGCAGGGCCTCATTCATGAGGATGCGATCACTGTCAACGGCAAGACCATCGGTGAAAACTGCAAAAATGCTACGATTGAAGACAGCAATGTCATCAAGACCTTTGACCAGCCATTGAAGAAACATGCCGGTTTCCGCGTGCTGCGCGGCAATCTCTTCTCGTCGGCGATCATGAAATTGAGCGTTATTTCGGAAGAATTCCGCAATCGCTATCTCACAGACGAAAAAGACCCGAATGCCTTTGAAGGCAAGGCGATTGTGTTTGATGGCCCGGAAGATTATCACCACCGGATTGATGATCCGTCGCTCGAAATTGACGAGCGTTCGGTGCTGTTCATGCGTGGTGCGGGTCCAATTGGCTATCCGGGGGCAGCAGAAGTCGTGAATATGCGCGCGCCTGATTATCTTTTGAAGAAGGGCATCAGTTCGCTCCCTTGCATCGGCGACGGTCGCCAGTCGGGCACGTCGGGTTCGCCGTCGATCCTCAACGCGTCGCCGGAAGCAGCCGCTGGCGGTGGCCTTGCCATCCTCAAGACGGGTGATCGGGTCCGCATCGATATTGGTCGTGGTACGGCGGATATTCTGATTTCGGATGACGAGCTGGCCGAACGCCGCAAGGCTTTGGAAGCTGCCGGTGGTTATAAATATCCGGAAAGCCAGACGCCGTGGCAGGAAATTCAGCGCGCGGTTGTTGGTCAGATGGAAACGGGTGCGGTTCTCGAAAACGCGGTCAAGTATCAGGACATTGCGCATACGCGTGGCCTGCCACGAGATAACCATTGATGTTGGGAGTGAAAACACCATTTGCGGCAGTTGCGGACTGGGGTACAACCCGGTTCCGCCTCTGGACGCTGGATGTTGATGGCAACGTGCTCAATGAAAGCCGTGGTGATGACGGGCTGATCTCTGCAAAAGAAACGGGCTTTGAAACGCTGCTTGAACAGCATCTGGCAAAGCTTGGTGCGCCGGATGATCTGCCGGTGGTGATCTGCGGCATGGCGGGTTCGCGCACTGGCTGGATCGAAGCACCTTATATGAGCTTGCCCGCTGGGCTTGAAGGCGTCGTTGCTGCTGCGGTTCGCGTGCCTGCAAAGCGCCCCGTCCTCATGCTGCCGGGTGTTGCACGGCGGAGCGTCGATGCGCCGGATGTGATGCGCGGCGAGGAAACCAAGCTGCTTGGTCTGGTACATCGCGGTACGCGGGATGCCGTGGTAGTAATGCCCGGAACGCACGCCAAATGGGTTCAGATTGCAGATGGCAAGCTCAACGATTATCGCTCTTTCATGACGGGTGAATTGTTTGCGCTTCTCAAAGACAAGTCGGTTCTCTCCGGTGCGCTTGAAGGGGCCGGACCGGTTGACCCAAAGAGCGAAGCCTTTGCTAGAGGCGTGAAAGCTTCGCTTGAAACACCGGAGCTTATCGCCAACGCGCTCTTTACGGTGCGTGCTGGCTGGCTGGTGCATGACTATAAGCCGACCGATCAGCTTGCACGTCTGTCGGGTCTGCTGATCGGGCTGGAGGTTGCCGGTGGCCGCACATTGTTCGGAAAACCTCATGAAGTTCTGCTGCTTTCCGACGGCATGATGGGCGCGCTTTATGCTTCTGCACTTGAGATTGCCGGTGTGACAGTGGTTCGCATCGAAGCCGATGAACTCGTGCGCGATGGATTGTTCATGGCCGCCCGACATGCATTTGCGGGAGGTGCGCAATGATCGATCATATCGCATGGCCGAAGCTTCGCTATCCGCTGGTGGCTATCCTGCGCGGCATTCGACCGGAAGAAACCGAAGCCATTGTCTCCACTCTGATTGAGACGGGCTTTGAGGCGATTGAAATTCCGCTCAATTCGCCGGAGCCGTTTGTCTCCATTGAGAAAGCTGCAAAGCTCGCGCCGGGCAATGTGCTGATCGGTGCTGGCACCGTGCTGTCGGTTGAGAACGTGGATCGGCTTCATGATGTCGGCGGCAGGCTTCTGGTCAGCCCCAATGTCGAGCCGGATGTCATTCGCCGCGCGGCCCATCATGGCATGGTGACGATGCCCGGCGTGTTCACGCCGACTGAGGCTTTCAGCGCCATTCATGCAGGCGCATCGGCGTTGAAGTTCTTCCCGGCGAGTGTGCTGGGGGCCGATGGCATCAAGGCCATTTGTGCAGTCTTGCCAAAAGATATTCCGGTGGGTGCTGTGGGTGGCGTATCGGAAGATAATTTTGCCACTTATGTCGGCGCGGGCGTGCGCTGTTTTGGACTAGGTTCCAGTCTTTATAAGGCTGGACTGACTGCTGCTGAGGTTCGCGACCGCGCGCAGCGTGCAGTTGAGGCATGGGACAAGATCGCAGGCTGAGTGCTGTTGTGACTTGTTTTGGAGGAATTCCGCATAGCCAGATGGCGGTAGCGGAAGTTTGGGAGAATGGCAGGCCTTAAAAGCCTGTCCTACGATGGGAGTGAACCAATGGCAGGCATAAAATCATTCACACTGGCGGCAGCATTAGCTGCATTTGCCTTTACCGGCTTTGCACAGGCAGAGGACAAGGGTCTTGTTGGCGTTGCTATGCCAACCAAGTCGTCGGCGCGCTGGATTGCTGACGGCGATAACATGGTCAAGGTGCTTCAGGAGCGCGGTTATAAGACCGATCTTCAATATGCGGAAGACGATGTTCCGAACCAGCTGGCGCAGATCGAAAACATGGTCACCAAGGGTGCCAAGGTTCTGGTCGTGGCATCAATTGATGGCACCACGCTGTCCGATGTTCTGGCAAAGGCCAATGATGCAGGCATCAAGGTTATCGCCTATGACCGCCTGATCCGCGACACACCGAATGTGTCCTATTATGCGACCTTTGATAATTTCCAGGTTGGTGTGTTGCAGGCACAGTCGATTGAAAAGGCACTTGATCTCAAGAACAAGGAAGGCCCTTTCTATATCGAATTGTTCGGCGGCTCGCCTGACGATAACAACGCCTATTTCTTCTATAATGGCGCAATGTCCGTTCTTCAGCCTTACATCGACAGCGGCAAGCTTGTTGTTGGCAGCGGCCAGACCGGTATGGACAAGGTCGCAACGCTGCGCTGGGATGGGGCAACCGCTCAGGCACGTATGGATTCAATCCTCTCGGCCTTTTATTCCGACAAGAAGCTTGACGCTGTTCTGTCACCTTATGACGGCATTTCAATTGGTATTCTGTCGTCGCTTAAGGGCGTTGGTTATGGCAGCGGCGACATGCCGATGCCTGCCGTTTCCGGTCAGGATGCGGAGGTGCCTTCGGTCAAGTCGATCCTTGCTGGCGAACAGAATTCGACAATCTTCAAGGATACCCGCGAACTCGCCAAGGTCACCGTTGATATGGTTGACGCTGCGATGAGCGGCAAAGAGCCGGAAGTGAACGACACCAAGACCTATGACAATGGCGTCAAGGTTGTCCCGTCCTATCTGCTCAAGCCGGTGATCGTCGATAAGTCGAACTGGAAGGAAGTTCTGGTCGATAGCGGTTACTACAAAGAAGATCAGATCCAGTAAATTTTGTGCCCGGACGCGCCGCAAAACAAGTGCGTCCGGCATGCCTGCTCTAATGCCATCATCCCCGCCGCCCAGTTTTCGAACTGGGTTAGGCCAACAGATTGACAGCGTTGTCTTTTTGAAGGCGATAAAACTGGGAGTGGTGGCATGGCAGGTTCGTTATGGGAGCGAGCGATGAACGTAACCAATTCTGTCCCGCTTGAGCAGAACAGTGGACAGCCGGATAGTGCCGGTAAACCACTGCTGGAAATGCGCGGCATCAGCAAATCTTTCGGCGTTGTGAAGGCGTTGAGTGACGTCAATTTCACGGTAATGCCGGGAGAAATTCACGCATTTGTGGGTGAAAATGGTGCGGGTAAATCCACGCTGATGAAAGTGCTGTCGGGTGTTTATCCCTCTGGCAGTTATGACGGTTCGATTGTCTTTGACGGAGAGGAGCGGCATTTCCGCGACATCAATGATTCCGAGGCGCTTGGCATCGTGATCATCCATCAGGAGCTTGCACTGGTGCCGCTGATGTCGATTGCCGAGAATATTTTTCTCGTCAATCCACCCGGCTCTTACGGTGTGATTGATCGCAACGAAGTCTATCAGCGCACAAAGACGCTTTTGAAGAAAGTCGGACTGACGGAGTCGCCTGATACGCTGGTGACGGATATTGGTGTTGGCAAACAGCAGCTTGTTGAAATCGCCAAAGCGCTCTCCAAACGGGTACGCTTGCTCATTCTTGATGAACCAACGGCAAGTCTGAATGAAACCGACAGTGCGGCGCTTTTGGCCTTGCTGAAAGAATTTCGTGCGCAGGGCATCACTTCGATCCTGATTTCGCACAAGCTCAATGAAATTCGCGAAGTGGCTGACAAGATTACCGTGCTGCGCGATGGACGCGCGGTTGCGACGTTGGATTGTCATGCGGGCGAAGTCGAGGAAGATGACATTATCCGCAAGATGGTCGATCGTGATCTGGAAAGCCGCTATCCAAAGCGTGATCCGAAGATCGGCGATGTGATTTTCGAGGTCGACAATTGGTCGGTTTATCATCCGCTGCACCCGGAACGTCACTCGGTTAAAAACGTGTCGTTCAAAGTGAAAGCGGGCGAAATCGTCGGCATTGCTGGCCTTATGGGTGCGGGTCGTACCGAATTTGCCATGAGCCTGTTCGGACGCTCATGGGGTACAAATATTTCCGGTGATGTGCGCATGCATGGCAAGCCGGTTGATATTTCGAGCGTTGCCCGCGCCATCAAATCGGGTCTCGCCTATGTGACTGAGGACCGCAAGAAGCTGGGCCTTGTTCTGGGCGAAAATATTTCGCGCAACATATCACTCGCGCATTTGCGCGGCGTCAGCCCCAAGGGGGTGATCGACAGCATTCGCGAAATGAAGGTCGCGAACGACTACCGCTCTCAAATGAGCATTCGCTGCCACAATGTTTATCAGGAAACCGGCACGCTTTCAGGCGGCAACCAGCAGAAGGTGGTGCTGTCGAAATGGCTGTTCACCGGACCGGATGTGCTCATTCTGGATGAGCCGACGCGCGGTATCGATGTGGGTGCGAAATACGACATTTATACAATCATCAATTCACTGGCTGACAGCGGCAAGGGCGTGGTCGTCATTTCATCCGAAATGCTGGAGCTGATCGGGATCTGCGACCGCATTGTCGTCATGCACGAGGGCGCTTTCGTCGGCGAAGTGGCGGGCGAGGCAGCAACGCAGGAAAACATCATGCGCGCCATCATGCAGAACAAAGGAAAACAACAATGAGCGAGAACGTTATCCAGGGCGGTCAGAAGGCGCCAAGCAGCGTGGGGCGCTATTTAAAGAATAATCTGCGTGAATCGGGAATGCTGCTCTCGCTGATTGCAATCATGATCTTTTTCCAGATTGTTACCGGCGGCGTGCTGATGAAGCCGCTGAACCTGACTAACCTCGTGTTACAAAACAGTTATATCGTCATCATGGCGCTTGGAATGTTGCTGATTATTGTGACCGGGCACATCGATTTGTCGGTCGGATCGGTGTGTGGTTTCATCGGCGCGCTGGCTGCTGTGATGATGGTGCGATGGGGAATTCCGTTTCCAATTGCCGCCATTCTGTGCCTGATTGCCGGTGGAATTATTGGTGCGATGCAGGGCTTCTGGGTTGCCTATTTCAATATCCCGTCCTTTATCGTCACACTTGCTGGCATGCTGGTTTTCAAGGGGTTGATGCTGGCGGTGCTCGGCGGACAGTCGGTCGGTCCATTCCCACCGATGTTTCAGAAGCTCTCGTCAGGCTTTATTCCTGAATTCATTGGTGTGACAGGCGGTATTTATCTCACATCGCTGATCCTTGGTCTGGTTCTTGCTGGTTTTATCGTCTGGCAGAACACACGCTCGCGTGCACGTCATATTGCGCATGAGGTCGAGACAGAACCGTTCGGCCTGTTTGTGGTCAAGAATATTCTGTTCTTTGCAGGCATCGCCTATCTGGCGCTGCTGATCTCGTCGCATCGCGGCATGCCTAACGTGCTGATTATCATGGCTGTTTTGATCGCGGCCTATGCGTTTCTCACAAGCCGCACGGTTATTGGTCGTCAGATTTATGCGGTCGGTGGCAATCGCCATGCAGCGAAGCTTTCGGGCGTCAAGACCGAGCGGCTGACCTTCCTTGCATTTGTGAATATGGGTGTGCTGGCAGCCCTTGCCGGTCTGGTTTTTGCAGCACGTCTGAACACGGCGACACCAAAGGCCGGTCTTGGATTTGAGCTTGATGTGATTGCTGCCTGCTTCATCGGTGGCGCATCGGCTTATGGTGGTGTGGGGCGTGTGACGGGGGCTGTGATCGGCGCGCTGATCATGGGTGTGATGAACAACGGCATGTCGATTCTTGGTATCGGGATCGACTATCAGCAGGTCATCAAAGGGATCGTTCTGCTGGGCGCTGTGTGCATCGATGTTTACAACCAACGCCGCTAAAATAGGGGCTTGCCATGAATTGGCCATATTATGAACACGAGCTTGCCGTGAAAATCACATTTTGAACGTCGCTTTTCGCGGAAAAATGCTCAGAAAAAGCGCGTTTTCGCGCTTTTGCTCCGCCCTTTTGGGAGAGGGAGGCGTGAGCCAGTCGGGCCGGAACTCAGTTCCGGCCCGATCTGTTTTCAACTTGATTTATGATTTTCAGATTGCAGTGCGGCGCGCGTGGTCGAGATAGATCTCACGCAGCTTGAGCGCCACCGGACCGGGTTTGCCGCCACCGATTGGTTTGTCGTCGATAAACGAGATCGGCGTTACGAACGTACCCGCACTGGTCATGAAGGCTTCTTTCGCAGCATAGGCTTCATCAAGCGTGAAAGCGCGCTCTTCGAGCGTCATGCCGGTTTCAGCGATGAGCTGCAACAGCGACAGGCGTGTACAGCCCGGAAGCACCGCATTGGAGTTGGGGCGGGTGACGATGACATCGTCCTGCGTGACGATATAGCCAGTTGAAGATGCGCCTTCGGTGACAAATCCGTCCTCCAGCATCCAGGCTTCATCGCAACCGGCATTCTTTGCGATTTCTTTGGCGAGCGCCTGCGGCAGAAGGCAGACGGTTTTGATGTCGCAGCGTTTCCAGCGCAGATCATCAAGTGACAGCACGCGGATGCCTGTTTCGACTTCCGGTCTGTTGGCAAGGGCCTTAACTTGAGTGAACAGGACGACTGATGGCTTCAAGCCCTTGGCGACAAAATCACGGTCGCGACCGTCGCCGCGCGTGACCTGAAGATAGACCAGACCTTCGGTCAGATTATTACGGCGGATCAGTTCGCGCTCGATCTCGACGATCTCATCTTCGCTCATCGGCATCGGAATACCAATTTCACCGGTTGAACGACGCAGGCGCTTCATATGCGGATCACTATCGACCAGCTTACCGTCAAGCACGGCGGTCACTTCGTAAATGCCGTCACCGAAGAGAAAGCCACGGTCAAAGATGGAAATACGGGCATCGCGGGCGGCAACATATTCGCCATTCACGTAAACGATGCGGTTTTCAAGTGCTGCTGAAATAGCCATGGTCTGTCCTGAGATGGGAAAATTGCGAACAACATCGCAGCAATTTCTTATGCGTTCAATGCTTCAAGTGAAACATCTATTTTCAGGTGATGTGAGGTTTTCAAGGAGGGGGGCCGGCGACTGGCGGCATGCGTGAGAGTGCAATTTGGAAAGCGCCAAAGAGCCAAAGACAGGCATGTAACGTAATGTTATTTCAGCTTTGGCCTGCTTTTAAGAATGGTGCGCTAAAATAATCGGTTTCAGAACGGTTTATCGACTTCAACGAAGAATGTGATTCATGAAAAAGCCGCCGCAGGGGAAAGCGGCGGCCAAGTTGCGGCTTAATCTGGGTGGTGATCAGGCCGCGCGTTTTAACGCATCTCCAATCATGGAAACGATGGTGTCGATCTGTTCCTTTTCCACGATGAGCGGTGGCGAAAGCGCGATCACATCGCCGGTGACGCGGATCAGGAGACCCTTCTTGAAGCAATCGACAAAGACATCGTAAGCGCGTGCGCCGATGGCGCCTTCGCGTGACGACAGTTCGATTGCGCCAACGAGGCCCAAGTTGCGGATGTCGATGACATTTGGTGCGTCTTTGAGCGAATGAAGTGCGTTCTGCCAATGCTCGGCCAGTTCAGCGCCGCGGGTAAGCAGGCCTTCTTCGGCGTAGATTTCAAGCGTTGCGAGACCGGCAGCACAGGCAACCGGATGGCCGGAATAGGTGTAGCCGTGGAACAGCTCGATGGCGTTTTCCGGGCCGGTCATCAATGCGTCATGCACCGCACGGCTTGCAAAGACAGCACCCATTGGAATTGCGCCGTTTGTCAGGCCCTTGGCGGTGGTGACGAGATCAGGCTTGACGCCGAAATAATCGACAGCAAATGGTGTGCCGAGGCGTCCGAAGCCGGTGATGACTTCATCATAGATCACCAGAATGCCGTGCTTGTCAGCGGTTGCGCGGATGCGTTCGAGATAGCCCTTTGGTGGCAGAACGACACCGGCGGAACCGGACATTGGTTCAACGATGACGGCGGCAATCTTTTCTGCGCCGTGTAACTGAACCAGACGTTCCAGATCGTCTGCAAGCTCAATGCCGTGCTCCGGCAGACCTTTGGAGAATGCATTGCGGCCAACATCAAGCGTATGGCGCATATGGTCGGCAGGGATTTGCGGGAAGACGCGGCGGTTGTTGACGAGACCGCCGACAGAAATGCCACCGAAGCCAACGCCGTGATAACCTTTTTCACGGCCGATCACGAGGGTACGGGTGCCCTGACCGATGGCGCGCTGATAGGCGATGGCGATCTTGAGAGCGGTATCAACCGATTCCGAGCCCGAATTGGTGAAGAACACGCGGTCCAGCTTGGCATCCGGGCCGCCGGGCGCCATGGCTGCGAGCTTTTCAGCAAAGTCGAAAGCGATGTTGTGGCCCATCTGGAAGGTTGGCGCGAAGTCCATGGTCGAGATCTGGCGCTCGACGGCTTCCGTGATGCGCTTGCGGCCGTGACCGGCATTGCAGCACCAAAGGCCAGCCGTGCCATCGAGAACCTGATTGCCGTCGACATCGGTGTAATACATGCCCGAAGCGCTTGCGAGCAGGCGTGGAGCGGCCTTGAACTGGCGGTTCGCTGTGAACGGCATCCAGAAGTTATCAAGGCTTGGCGCGTTGGTGTTGTTAAGCATTAGAACCTCCTATTTTCGACCAACAGGACATGCTTTCTCGAAGGCAACAAGTCCTTTTCTTATGAAAATTAAAGCATTGAAATTTCGTGCTTCGAAATGGAAGTTTGTGATATATCGAACATCATAAACAGTAAGAGGACGTGTCGATGAGCATCGATATTGGTGGCAGGCTTCGCTATGTGCGCATGCGGCAGAATCTGTCTCAGCGAGAGCTTGCAAAACGGGCTGGCGTGACCAATTCCACCATATCGCTGATCGAAGCCAATCAGTCCAATCCATCAGTTGGTGCATTAAAGCGCATTCTGGATGGAATTCCTATCGGAATGGCCGAATTTTTCGCGCTGGAACCGGATGCGCCGCATAAGGTTTTCTATCAGGCGGATGAGCTGGTGGAGATCGGCAAGGGGCCGATTTCCTATCGGCAGGTGGGTGATCACCTCTTTGCGCGTTCGCTGCAAATCCTCAAAGAGCGTTATGAACCTGGATCGGATACCGGCAAGGTTCTGCTCATGCATGAAGGCGAGGAGGGGGGAATCGTCATTTCCGGCCGCATCGAAGTGACGGTCGGCAGCGAGCGCCGCATTCTTGGCCCGGGTGATGCCTATTATTTCTCAAGCAAGCTACCGCATCGGTTCAAATGCGTGGGACCGGTGGCTTGCGAGGTGGTGAGCGCCTGCACACCACCAAGTTTTTGATAGTGTTCAGCTTATGAGTAGCGGGCGATGCTTAAATCGTCGGCCTGAATGTCCGGTTTGTTGCCGGAAATAAGATCTGCGAGAAGCTTGCCGGAGCCGGGGCCCATGGTCCAGCCAAGTGTGCCGTGGCCCGCATTGATAAATACGTTTTCGTAGCGGGTTGCGCCGATGATCGGCGTTGAATCCGGCGTCATGGGACGCAGGCCCGACCAGAAGGTTGCAGCCTTGAGATCGCCGCCGGGGAACAGGTCGCTCACCGACAGATCAAGCGTTGCGCGACGTGCTGCCGGCAGATCTTTGGTAAAGCCGGAGACTTCGGCCATCCCGCCCACGCGGATGCGGTCGCCAAGGCGGGTGATGGCAATCTTGTAGCTTTCATCAAGCACGGTCGAGACCGGCGCCAGTTCTTCATTGATGATCGGAGCGGTGATCGAATAGCCTTTGACCGGATAGATTGGAGCGTTCAGGCCAAGCGACTTGACCAGTGCGGGCGTGTAGCTGCCGAGCGCCACAACATAACGATCAGCTGTCAGAATGCCTTCCGACGTTTCGACACCGGAGACTTTTCCACCTGTCAGCAAAAGCGATTTGATATCGACGCCGAAACGGAACTTGACGCCAAGGCCTTCGGCAATTTTCGCCAGTTCATTGGTGAATTTGAAGCAGTCTCCGGTCTCATCATTTGGCAGGCGCAGGCCGCCGACGAATTTATCGCGGGCGCGCGCCAGAGCAGGCTCAATGCGCACGCAGTCTTCGCGGTCGAGCACTTCAAACGGCACGCCATCCTGACGCAGCACTTCAATATCTTTGCCGATGCCGTCGAGCTGATACTGTTCGCGGAACAGCTGCAAGGTGCCCTGCATGCGCTGGTCATATTGAATGCCAGTCTCATCGCGCAGCGCGATAAGGCAATCACGGCTATATTCGGCCACGCGGACCATACGGCTTTTATTGACCTTGTAGCGGCTCTCTGTGCAGTTGGCGAGCATCTGCAACAGCCAGCTATACTGCTTTGGATCAGAGCTCAGGCGCAGAATCAGCGGCGCATGTTTCTGAAACAGCCATTTTGCGGCTTTCAGCGGAATGCCGGGTGCGGCCCAAGGTGAAGCATAGCCTGGCGACACCTGACCGGCATTGGCGAAACTTGTTTCCAGCGCAGGGCCTTCTTCACGGTCAACGACAGTGACTTCGTGGCCAAGCTTGGCCAGATAATAGGCCGTTGTGACGCCAACAACGCCGCTGCCCAGAATGATGATATGCATGTTCGCCTCTTATTATTATGCGTGTGTGCCGGCTTCGCTATCGTTGTAAACGCGGGCATAGCGGTGGCCTAATGATGTGAGAATTTCATAAGGAATTGTGTCGCAATCCCGCGCCACATCTTCAAGCCGTTGATGCGGGCCGACGAGTTCAACCAGACTGCCGAGCTTGAGCGTGTCTTCCGGCAGGGCCGTGACATCAAGCGTGATGGAATCCATCGAAACGCGCCCGACAATCGGCAGGTGCGTGTCATCATAAAAGGCCGATCCTTTGTTGCTCAAAGAGCGGAACCAGCCATCGGCATAGCCGACTGCAATGGTTGCAATGCGCATGGGTTTTTCTGCGATAAAGGTGCCGCCATAGCCGACCGCTGCGCCCTTGTCGATATCGCGCACCTGAATGACGCGTGCGGATAGTTCGAGCACGGGGCGGATTGGATTTTCGCGGGCGTCCGGGCCGACGCCATAAAGGGCGACACCGGGACGAGCGAGATTGAAGTGATAAATCTGATCAAGGAAGCAGCCGCCGGAATTTGAAAATGCCACGGGCAGTTTTGGCAGACGCGCGAGCGCTGCATTCATGGCTGCAAGCTGGCGGGCATTGGCCGGATTTTGCGGCTCATCGCCGCTCGCCAGATGGCTGATGACAAATTTGACATCGATATGGTCGAGCAGATGCTGGTCATTGACCAGTTGGTCAAGTTCTTTGGCCGACAGGCCAAGACGCGACATGCCGGTATCGATTTGCAGCAAAGCGGGCAGTTTTTCGTTCAAGCTTGCAGCCAGTGCCGACCAGTTTTCAATCTGTTCCAGCGAGTTGAGAACCGGCAGGATTTTCTCGCGTGCGCAGGCAGCTTCTGTGCCGGGTTGAAGGCCATTGAGCACGTAAAGCGTTGCATCCGGATTGAGAAAAGGCCGGAGCGAAATGGCTTCGCCCAGATGGGCGACGAAGAAATCGCGGCAGCCTGCTTCATAAAAAGCCGGTGCGACGCGATTTGCACCAAGGCCATAAGCATCAGCCTTCACCACAGCGGCGGTGCGCGTGGGGGCGATGCGACTGGAAATTGTCGAATAATTATGACGCAGAGCCGCAAGGTCGATCGTTAATATGCCACCCGCAGCAAGGTCGTGTTCGGTCTGGGAAAAATGCATCGACATATCGGTCATTTCCAGTTCACTCAAATGATTGCGGGATGAACAGGACTGATCCGCTTCCCCCCAAAAAGCTGATTGTTGCGGAAAGCAAAGGCCATAATGGATTGCCTCCAAAACAATAGCGATCATGATAGTCGAAGACTATTCGAATGTTTTTGCAATTTTTCGCATAATATGCGAATTTTTGCATGATTTGCGCACTTATTAGCTTTTGAGTTGAAGATTCTGCATGGCCATACTGGATAGCATAGACCGCAATATCATCCGCTCTCTCAGGCGCGATGGTCGTATGACCAATAGCCAGCTTGCAGGCGAAGTGGGGCTGTCACAGTCGGCCTGTCTCAGGCGCGTGCAGATTTTGGAGGAAAGCGGTGTCATTCGCGGATATACCGCCATTGTCGGGTCTTCAGGCGGCGATGAGCGGCTTGTCGCCATTGTGCGCATCACGCTGGACCGGCAGACGGAAGAATATCTCAACCGCTTTGAAGAGGCGGTGCGCCGCCATCCTGAAGTGCAGGAATGTTATCTCATGACGGGGGATGCCGACTATATTCTGCGGGTTGAGGCAGAGAATGCGGCTTCTTATGAAGTCATTCATAAGGAAATTCTCTCGCGGCTCCCCGGCGTTGCGCGCATTCATTCGAGCTTTGCGATCCGCACCGTGCTTTTGTCAAAAGCGCCCACAAGTCGTGCATGAAAAAGCCCGGCGCAGGGCCGGGCTTTTCGTGATGATCATACGCTTGTTTTAGCGGAATTCGTAACGAAGACCGGCGCGGACAGTATGGAGGTTAAAGCCGTTATCGCGTGCCTGTGCGCCTGTTGCGCCGGGGCCGACCGCATTGCCGTAAGGGTTTGTGCTCTGATCTGCCGCATCGAACGCATAAGCTTTGCCGCCATTGACACGCAGATAGCGATAGCCAACATCAAGTTTGAGCTGGTCGGTGAGATCGTAGCTGACACCGGCCATCAGAGCCATTGCAAAACGCCAGCTGTCCAGTCCGTCCTTATCGCTTGTGTAAGAGCAGCCCGCGCAAACTTCATGGGTTTTCCATGTGTCGTATTTGACGAATGCTGCGCCAAGCCCCGCACCGACATAAGGTGTCAGGCCGCCAACCTTGCCAAGATCAACATAGGCGTTGGCCATGGCTGTCCAGATATTTGCTGTCGAGTTATCTTCGTAATTGCAATTGTCTTCGACGGGATTAAAGCCCTTGGCAGATTTGATGTAGCTTGGGCAGGCGGTCCGTCCGTTGATGCCGGCACGGAAGAAATCCAGTGTGGCATCGGTACGCAGCATTTCATTAAAGCGATAGCCAACACCGAGACCGTATGAAGCGCCGCCTTTGAGTTTGAAATCGTCATAACGCAGATTGTCATCAATGCCGCGATAATGTGGGTCAAACTGATTCCAGAAGGCCCAATCGCCGTCAGTCTTGTTTTTGAAATTATAGCCGATATCACCGCGAATGTACCAACCCGCAGCGACAGGCAATGGAGCCGGCGCAACAACCGGATCGTCAAGAATAATGTCAGCTGCGTGCGCTCCATTTACAGCGATCAGCATCCCACATGCCATGAGCGCAATCGCGGAAACATTTTTCATCTAACCAACTCCAAAATAAACCAATGTCGGCCCCAGAACCGTTAGCTGAAGATGGTAAATGAATATGCTTAAGTTAATGTTACTTTCTATTAGGGAGTGCTAAATATGTAGTGCGGGTTGTAAAGAATAAGTTTCGCAGCGGCGATCTGATGCAATCAAACCGCCGCGTTATCTGTTTGTTTTTAAATGTTTTTTTAAAATACGGTGTCTATATTTTTTACTTGAAGTCCGCCGATTTTATTATTGAATGATCAATATCATCGATGTTGCGCTTGCCGCACAACGCCATGGTGATGTCGAGCTCCTTGCGGATGATTTCCAGCGCGAGTGTAACGCCTTCCTTGCCCATGGCACCAAGTCCGTAAAGGAATGGACGGCCAATAAAGACACCCTGAGCACCGAGCGCACGCGCTTTGAGCACATCTTGCCCGGAGCGGATGCCACCATCCATATGCACTTCGATCTTGTCGCCGACCGCATCGACAATCGGCTTAAGCATGGAAATGGATGAAGCGGCACCGTCCAACTGGCGGCCACCATGATTGGAAACGATGATGGCGTCGGCACCGGTTTTGGCTGCCATCTGTGCGTCTTGCACATCAAGGATGCCTTTGAGGATCAGCTTGCCGCCCCATTGTTCCTTGATCCATGCAACATCGTTCCAGTTGAGCTGGGGATCAAACTGTTCATTCGTCCATACAGAAAGGGAGGACAGATCCGTTACATTCTTTGCATGGCCTGCGATGTTGCGGAAGGTCCGGCGCTGTGTGCCCATCATGCCAATGCACCAGCCGGGCCGGGTCGCCATCTGCCAGATATGCTTTGGGGTAAATTTTGGCGGCGCGGAAAGTCCGTTGCGCAGGTCCTTGTGGCGCTGGCCAAGGATTTGCAGATCAAGTGTCAGCACCAAAGCCGAGCAACCAGCCGCTTTGGCACGGCTGATCAGGTTTTTGACAAATTCGCGATCCCGCATGACGTAGAGCTGGAACCAGAAAGGCTTTTTGGTCACAGAGGCCACATCTTCGATTGAGCAGATGCTCATGGTTGAAAGGGTGAAAGGAACACCGAAAGCCTCAGCAGCCTGTGCGGCCAGCATTTCACCGTCTGCATGCTGCATGCCGGTGAGGCCTGTCGGGGCAATTGCCACTGGCATTGAGACTTTTTCGCCGATCATCGTCGTTTCAAGCGAACGGTTGGTCATATCAACCAGCACGCGCTGGCGAAGCTTGATCTTCGCAAAATCAGCTTCGTTGGCGCGATAAGTCGATTCCGTCCAAGCCCCTGAATCCGCATAGTCGAAAAACATTTTTGGGACGCGGCGCTTGGCAAGTCGCTTCAGATCAGCGATCTCGACGATGTTGGGCATGGTCTCTCCCTTTGTGGTCAGTTTTGTTTACCAGTCGAATGACTGATTGTTTCAGGGAAATCAAGAGCGATCCAACAGGCGTTGGTTGTTCACTCTCGGTTATTTGATCACATCTCTCTTTCAACTATACTATCTACTGGCTTTTGTGACTGAGATATCGATGCCATATGCTATGACGTACAGATAAGCTTGTGAGAATTAGCGGCCATTTTTGACGCATATTGAAGGTCAATAGCCTGAAAAAAATAGCATTGTTGTACATAAAAGGTTGGGCTGAAACGCTGTGCAGTCGAGGATAGCAAAATGAGCAAAACTCACGACACCAGATTTATTGGCAAGAAGTCGAGTGCTGCCGGCGGATGGGGTGCGTTGAAAAGCTGTGGCAAGCAATTGCTGGCCAGCGGTGCACCGCTGACAGGTGCGCGCGCCCTTCTCAAGGCCAATCAGCCTGACGGTTTTGATTGCCCCGGCTGCGCATGGGGCGACCCGGAACACGGCTCTTCCTTTGAGTTTTGTGAAAATGGCGTGAAGGCTGTCGCTTGGGAAGCGACGGAGCGGCGCACAACACCGAAATTTTTCACCGAGCATACGGTGTCCGAACTGCGCGCATGGACGGATTATGCGCTGGAAAACACGGGCCGCCTTACGCATCCGATGCGTTACAACGCGGCGACTGATACATACGAAGCCGTTGAATGGGATGAGGCTTTTGCTGCCATTGGCAATATTCTCAAAAGCTTTGACAGCCCTGATCGGGTTGAATTCTACACATCGGGCCGTGCTTCCAATGAGGCCGCTTTTCTCTACCAGCTTTTTGTGCGCTCTTATGGCACCAATAATTTCCCCGACTGCTCCAACATGTGCCACGAGGCCAGCGGTGTGGCTCTGACGCAATCGGTTGGTGTTGGCAAAGGGACGGTTCTGCTTGAAGATTTCGAGCAGGCCGATGCGATTTTCGTGGTCGGCCAGAACCCCGGTACCAACCATCCGCGGATGCTGGGCGATCTGCGTCGCGCAGCGGAGCGTGGTGCGCAGATTGTGGTGTTCAACCCAGTGCGCGAGCGTGGCCTTGAGCGGTTCTCTGATCCGCAGGACAAACTTGAAATGATGCATGGCGGCAGCGAAGCCATTGCAAGCGACTATTATCAACCGCGTCTTGGGGGTGATCTTGCGGCATTCCGCGGCATGGCAAAGGCTGTGTTTGCCGCCGATGATATAGCACTTGCCGCCGGAGAGCCTTCGGTTCTCGACCGGGCGTTTCTCGCACAACATACGGCAGAGTTTGAAGCCTATCGCAAGGCTGTTGATGCGACGACCTGGGAGGAAATTGAAGACCAGTCCGGTTTGCTGCGTCCGTCGCTTGAACACGCAGCACGCATTTATATGCAGGCTGACAAGGTTATTTGCACATGGGCGATGGGCATTACGCAGCACCGCCATTCGGTGATCACGATCCGTGAAATCACCAATTTCATGCTGTTGCGCGGCAATATCGGTAAGCCCGGTGCCGGGCTTTGCCCTGTTCGCGGCCACTCCAATGTGCAGGGTGATCGCACGGTTGGCATCAATGAAAAGCCGTCAGCAGCGTTTCTTGATGCGCTTGAAAAAGAATTTGGTTTCAGCGCACCACGTGCGCCGGGGCACAATGTGCTGGCCGCGATTGGTGCGATGCTTGATGGCTCGGCAAAGGCATTTATCGGCCTTGGTGGCAATTTTGCGCGCGCAACACCGGACAGCCCGATGATTGCCAAGGCATTATCCGGTCAAAGGCTGACCGTGCATATCGCGACCAAGCTTAATCATTCGCATCTTGTGCCGGGAGAGGATTCCTTTATCCTGCCATGCCTTGGACGCACGGAAATTGATCTCAATTCCAAAGGCGTTGCGCAGATTGTGACTGTTGAGGATTCCATGAGCATGGTTCATGGATCGGGGGGCATTAATAAACCCGCATCGCCGTTGCTGCGTTCAGAGGTTGCGATCATTGCCGGTCTGGCCAATGCAACATTGGGGCCAAAGCCGGTTAATTGGCTTGAACTGGCTGATGATTATGATCTGATCCGCAATCATATAGCGCGGGTGCTGCCTGATTTCTATGATTTCAATGCGCGCGTTCGCGTGCCGCGCGGCTTTCATTTGCGCAACAGCGCGCGCGAACTCGAATGGGCAACGCCCAAAGGCAAGGCGACATTCTGGAGCGGTGCGCTGCCGGAAGCCGTTGAGCACCAGCAGGCACGTGATAAGCCGGGGCGTTATGTTCTGCAAACCTTCCGCAGCCATGACCAGTATAACACGACCATTTATGGCATGGATGACCGCTATCGCGGCGTTTACGGCGAACGACAGGTCGTGTTCATGAACCCTGCCGATATGTCGGATATTGGCGTTGAAGCGGGTGATCGGGCCGATATTGTCGGTGATTTTGATGATGGGATTGAACGGGTCGCGCGCAATTTCTGCTTTGTGCCTTATGATATACCGCGTGGCTGTATTGCCGGTTATTATCCCGAGATGAATGTCCTTGTGCCACTTGGCAGTGCAGGTGACGGAAGCGATACGCCGACATCAAAATCGGTTATCGTGTCATTTCGTCCTGTGCAGGCGGTGCGCGCGTGAGCGAAGAAGCCGATTATATGGCGCTGGTCGATGCACTTGAGGCGGCATCAGGTAAAATTTCACGGCTCGGCGCGGGTATTCTTGCTGCCGCAGCACGCGATATTGCATCGGACAGCCGCAGTTTTTCACGGATATTTGGCGTTGCGCATGCGCTTGTGTTGCGGGAGCTTGTGACGCTTGGTGCAGAGGGCGGCTCTCTTCGCATCCGCCAAAGAGACGAGCGAACGCAACGCACCCGTTACGAGCTGAGCGCTGTCGGTCACCGGCTTGTCGAAGAGGTGCAATTATAATTTTCTATCATTAATTATGTTTATAAAGCCTGCTTTTAACGGCAACCTTTTGGTTGCATTGTGCCTGCGAAAAAACAGTGAGAATCGTTAAATGGCCGCAAGAGTTCTTCTCCTTGTTCATGGTGGGCGGAGGGTGTGCAAAGCAATCGCGCGTGTCCTTATTGCGGCCGCTGCGGTTCTGGCTTCGGGCTTTGTGGCGCATTCTGAAATGAGCGGAACGATTCCGGTCGCTGTGATTGAAAGCAAGCTGGTCGATTACCAGCCGCAATTGACGCTGTCGGGGGCTGTTGCTGCCCGTTCTCTGGTCAATGTATCCTTTCGCCTGAATGGACAGGTTGTCGAGCGCCTTGTTGAGATTGGTCAGCATGTTGATAAAGGCGAGGTTCTTGCCCGGATCGATAATGCCGAGCAAAAGGCCAATATGCGCGTTGCACAAGCCTCGCAGGATGCTGCAAAAGCGCAGCTCGTTCAGGCAGAAGCCAGTTTTAAACGTCAGCAGACTTTGCTGGGGCAGGGGTTTACCACGCGCAGCCAGTTTGATCAGGCACAACAGGTTTTACGCACGGCACAAAGTACGCTTTCCAATGCTGAAAGCCAGTTGAGCAATGCGCGTGACGAGTTGTCTTACACAGAGCTTCGCGCTCCGGCTGCCGGTGTTGTAACCGCGCGCAATGTGGAGAGCGGGCAGGTTGTGCAGGCCGCACAAACCGCGTTTTCAATTGCCGAAGACGGTGCACGTGACGCGATTTTCGATGTTCAGGAAACGTTGGTCAACCATGCCAAAATTGGCATGGGCGTGACACTGGGCCTGCTTTCCGATGAAAATGTTAAAACCGAAGGAAGTATTCGTGAAATCTCTCCGGTGGTCGATGCGCAGACAGGCACTGTGCGCGTGAAGGTTGGTATCTCAGAGGTGCCAGCGCAAATGGCACTCGGCGCGATTGTGACCGGCACGGTTCATATGGATGGTCAGCAGGTTTTCATTTTGCCGTGGAGCGTGATGACATCGGATGCCGGGAAAACGGCTGTGTGGCGGGTGGACAAGAAGACCAAGCTTGCAACGCTGGCTCCTGTTCGGGTGCTGGCGTTTGAAAAGGAGCGGGTGATTGTTGCATCTGGTCTGAATGCCGGAGACCTTGTTGTCACCAAGGGCGCGCAATTGCTGCGTTCTGGTGCCCAGACAGAGATCATGCAGGGTCTGGAAGGAGCGGGCGCGCAATGAAACCGATGCTGAAACTCTGCTGCGCCTTCGTTTTTTTCGCTGCACTTTTGACAATTGCAGCCTGTGGCAAGGAGGACGATCAAACAGCAGGGACTGAGCCTGTTCGTCCCGTGCTTTACACAATTGCTGCGTCAAAGCCTGAAACGCAAACCAGCTTTGCCGGTTCCATTGAGCCGCGTTATTCAATAAATCTGGCGTTTCGGGTGCTTGGTCGCATCATTGCGCGGCCTGTTAGTATCGGCGATCTGGTGAAAAAAGGCGAGACGGTCGCCATGCTTGATCCTGCGACGCTTGATCTTGCGGTGCAATCGGCAAAAGCCGACCTTGCAAGCGCGCAGGCTCAGTTTGCCAATGCTGCCGGTAGCGAAGAACGCCTGCATATTCTGCTTAAGGGCAATAACATTTCGCAAGCCGATTACGATGCAGCAAAGCAGGCGCGTGACAGTGCTGAAGCCGGACTTGAAAAAGCGCAGGCAGGCTTACGCAAGGCGGAAGATCAGCGTGGGTATGCTGTTTTGAGCCCGGATTTTGATGGTGTCGTCTCTGCCACCAATGCAGAAGTTGGTCAGGTTGTGGCCGCAGGACAAGCCGTGATGACGGTTGCACGCCCCGATATTCGCGAAGCAGTTCTCGATATTCCCGACAGTATGCGTGATTATTTTGCGGCCGGTACGCCTTTTCATGTTCAGTTGCAGGCGGATCCGAGCGTGACAGGTCTTGGCAGAGTGCGCGAGGTGGCGCCGCAAGCAGACGCGCAGACCCGCACGCGCCGTGTTCGGATTGCGCTTGATAATCCGCCGGAAGGTTTCCGCCTTGGCGCAACAATTCGGGCAGGGCTTGCAAGCGCTCAGAAAGATCATGTCACTTTGCCGATACAGGCATTGTTTGAAAAAGACGGAAAAACTGCAATCTGGGTAATTGATCCAAAAACGCAAACTGTAAGTCTTCACGAGGTTGAGCTTGTCGAGCGCCGCGCCGACAGTTTTCTGGCAAACAATGTGGAGGTGGGAAGCTATGTGGCGACGGCTGGTGTGCACCAGCTTGAAGAAGGTCAAAAAGTCCAGTTGGATGCAAGGGGAAGCAGCCTGTGAAAAAAGGTTTCAATCTTTCTGACTGGGCGCTGAACCACCGCTCGCTGGTGTGGTATTTTATGATGGTGTTTCTGGTCGCGGGGCTTGTGTCCTATCTCGACCTCGGTCGCGCCGAAGATCCGGAATTCACCGTCAAGACGATGGTCGTTCAGGCAAGTTGGCCAGGTGCTTCCATCGATGAGACGATGAACCAGGTCACAGACCGGCTTGAAAAGAAGCTCGAAGAGCTTGATACGCTTGACTACACACGCAGCGTGACAACGGCTGGCAAGTCGGTTGTGTTTGTGTTTCTTAAATCGACAGTGCGCAAGAAGCAGGTGGCAGAAGCCTGGACTGAAGTGCGGCACATGCTCGATGACATCAAGCCAAGTTTGCCTGATGGCGTTTATGGGCCTTATTACAACGATAAGTTCGGTGATGTATTCGGCAATATTTTTGCCTTCACCGCTGACGGGTTGTCGATGCGGCAGCTTCGCGATTATGCCGAAGATGTGCGCACAAAAATCCTCACCATTCCCAATGCCGGTAAGGTTGAGCTGATCGGTGCGCAGGATGAGGCAATTTATCTCGAATTCTCGACGCGGCAAGTCGCAGCCCTTGGTCTTGATCAGCAGGCAATTCTCAAAGCGCTTCAGGATCAGAATGCGATCACGCCCTCTGGTGTCGTGCAGGCGGGGCCAGAACGCATCAGCGTACGGGTGAGCGGCCAGTTCAACTCTGAAGATGATCTGCGAGCCGTCAATCTGCGCGTGAATGATCGTTTCTTTCGCTTGTCCGATGTTGCGACGATTACGCGCGGCTATGTCGATCCGCCATCAGCGATTTTTCGGGTTAATGGCCAAGATGCGATTGGTCTTGGCATCGGCATGAAACCAAATGGCAATCTGCTGGAATTTGGTGCAAAACTTGATGCGATGATGGAACAGGTGAAAGCTGAACTGCCGGTTGGCGTTAATGTTTTCAAGGTTGCCGATCAGCCTGAAGTTGTTCAGGATGCCGTCTCCGGCTTTACCAAAGCGCTGTTTGAAGCCGTTGTCATCGTACTTGCAGTGAGCTTTATCAGCCTTGGCCTGCGTGCAGGTTTTGTCGTGTCGCTTTCCATTCCGCTGGTGCTGGCGATCACCTTCCTTGTCATGTCGTTGATGGATATTTCGCTGCAACGTGTGTCGCTTGGGGCGCTGATTATTTCGCTGGGACTTCTGGTCGATGATGCGATGATTGCGGTTGAGATGATGGTAGCGCGGCTGGAGCATGGCGATCCCATCAACAAGGCTGCGACCTATGTTTATTCGCATACGGCCTTCCCAATGCTGACAGGCACGCTTGTGACGATTGCGGGTTTTATACCGATTGGCCTCAACACGAGTCAGGCCGGTGAATATACATATACGCTTTTTGTCGTGATTGCTGTTTCGCTGATTGTTTCCTGGATTGTGGCCGTGTTGTTTGCGCCGCTTCTGGGTGTGACTTTCCTGCCCAAAAAGATGAAGCACCATGAAGAAAAGCGTGGCCGCTTCTTTGAGGCCTTTTCGAAGACGCTGGTTTTGGCGATGCGTCATAAGTGGATCACGATTCTGACGACGATTGCCTTGTTTGTCATCTCGGTTTTTGGAATGGGCTTTATTGAACGTCAGTTCTTCCCGGAGTCTGACCGTCCCGAACTGGTGATCGACTGGACCTTGCCGCAAAACAGCTCAATTGCCGATACCAAGGCGCAGATGGAGCGCTTTGAGCAGACGATGCTCAAGGATAATCCGGACGTCGATCACTGGAGCACTTATATCGGGCAGAGCGCGATCCGCTTTATTCTTTCCTTCGATGTGCAACCTGCCAATCCCTATTTCGGGCAGATGGTGGTTGTTGCCAAGGACGTGGAGGCGCGCGATCGTTTAAAGGCAAAATTTGATGAGGCCTTGCGCAAGGATTATGTCGGCACGGATACGTATGTGAAGTTCCTTGAACTGGGCCCGCCGGTTGGGCGCCCGGTACAATATCGCATCTCCGGGCCTGATATTCAGAAATTGCGTGGTATCGCGCAGGACTTTGCCGGCATCATGAATGCAGATAAGCGATTGGGTGTCGTCAGTTACAACTGGAATGAACCCGGCCGTGTTATCCGTGTGGATGTCATGCAGGACAAGGCGCGCAAGCTTGGCATTTCGTCCAAGGATATTGCCACGACGCTCAATGGCGTGGTGGGTGGCATTCCGATTACGCAGGTGCGTGATTCCATCTATCTGATTGATGTCATCGTGCGGGCGCAAGAACACGAACGCGATTCCATCGACACATTGCAGAGCCTGCAAATCGCAACCGGCAACGGCAGCTCCGTGCCACTCGCAGCCATTGCCAACTTCCATTATGAGCTGGAGCAGCCGGTGGTCTATCGCCGTTCGCGCATTCCAACCATCACGGTTGCTGCCGGTATTAATGACAATACAATGCCGGATACGATTGTGAGTGAATTGCAGCCTGCGGTGAATAAATTCATCGAAAATCTGCCGGCGGGTTATTCGATTGTGACGGCGGGTACAGTGGAAGAAAGCGGCAAAAGTCAGGGGCCGATTATCGCCGTTGTGCCGCTGATGCTGTTTGTCATGGCAACAGTTCTGATGCTGCAATTGCAGAGTTTTCAGCGCTTGTTTCTTGTGGTTGCAGTTGCGCCTCTTGGTCTGATTGGCGTGGTTGCAGCCTTGCTTCCGAGCGGGAAGCCGCTGGGCTTTGTTGCCATTCTTGGCGTGCTGGCGCTGATCGGCATTCTTATCCGTAACTCGGTTATTCTGATCGTGCAGGTGGAAGAACATATCAGCGAGGGTATGCATCCGTGGGATTCGGTTGTGCAGGCAAGCCAGCATCGTATGCGGCCCATTGCATTGACCGCTGCAGCTGCAAGTCTGGCGCTCATTCCGATTGCGCGAGAAGTTTTCTGGGGGCCTATGGCCTATGCCATGATGGGCGGAATCATTGCCGGGACGGCGATTACGCTTCTGTTTCTCCCGGCCCTTTACGTGGCATGGTTCCGCGTCAAGGAACCGGATCAAACAGAGGTGGGGCCGCAGCCACAACATTGATATGAGTCTGAAGACGTATCCGGAGAATAAGCATGCAAACTGTTCCATCCCTGATGCTGCAAGAAACCGAACAGTCGCCATCCGTGGTGGCGAAACTTCTTGCAGCAGAGGCCGGGACATTTGCTGAGATCGGACGGCTATTTGAAAAATCGCCCGCAGTCATTACGACGGCTGCACGTGGCTCTTCCGATCATGCAGCGACATTTTTCAAGTATCTGATGGAGATTGCCACAGGCATTCCGGTTGCCTCTGTCGGGCCATCGGTGGCTTCCGTTTATGGCGCGAAACTCAGATTGAAGGGGGGGCTGCATTTCACTGTGTCGCAATCAGGGGCAAGCCCGGACATCATTGCGGTGCAGGATGCTGCAAAGCATGGAGGAGCGACGACTGTTGCCGTTGTAAACGTGACCGATAGCCCGCTTGCAAAAGGGGCTGATATTGTGCTCGCTCTTCATGCGGGCGAAGAGAAAAGCGTTGCGGCGACCAAGTCCTTCATTGCCTCTGTTGCTGCCCTTTCGGGTGTGGTGGCCGCAGCCAGCCAAGATACAAGACTGGAAGATGGTTTGAGCCGCCTGCCGGAAGCCTTGGCTGCAACAAGGCCGGAAGGCCGTGCGGTGGTGGAAGACTTGCTGGTCGAGGCAAAATCACTGTTCACGGGCGGACGCGGCACAGCCTATGCCATTTCGCTTGAGGCGGCGCTTAAAGCGAAGGAAACGGCCAATATTCACGCGGAGGCGTTCTCGCTTGCAGAGCTGATGCATGGACCGATGCGGCTGGTGGAGCCAGGCTTTCCGATTCTATCGTTCATACCGCAGGATGAGGCGCTTGAAACAAGCATTCAGGCCCTCAACAGGCTTAAGTCCTTTGGTGCAAACCTTGTTTCATTCGGCGATGCCGACGTTCCGGGCCATCGGGTGCCTTCTGCATCTACCGGGAATGGTCATCTTGATCCGCTGGTTTCGCTCATTAATTATTATCGGATTGTTGAGGCGGTCACGCGCCGCAAGGGGTATGATCCAGATAAGCCGCGTCATCTGAACAAGGTGACATCGACGGTTTAACTCCACTTCTTGAGGTCTTAACGCATTATCGACTTGATAGCGCAATCCGGTCAGTGCATTACGCATTCTGGCATGGTTGGCACCTTATCGTACAGTAGAACGGACGGTGTGGTTATGCCTGCGTAATAGAGGAATTCCGATGCATAATTTTGTCTTGACCGTCACCTGCAAATCCACGCGCGGTATTGTTGCTGCTATTTCGGGTTATCTTGCGGGTAAGGGGTGTAACATCATTGACAGCGCCCAGTTCGACGATCTGGACACCGGCCGCTTCTTCATGCGCGTCAGCTTTATTTCCGAAGAAGGTGTTGCACTCGAAGCCTTGCGCGAAGGATTTGGAGCAATAGCCGCGCCCTTCGCAATGGATTTTGATTTTCACGACGATGCCCACCGTACAAAGACGCTGTTGATGGTGTCGCGTTTTGGCCATTGCCTTAACGATCTTCTTTATCGTTGGAAGATCGGTGCGCTGCCGATCGATATTGTGGGCGTTGTGTCCAACCACTTCGATTATCAGAAGGTCGTTGTTAATCACGACATTCCATTCCATCATATTGCCGTGACCAAAGCTAACAAGCCAGAGGCCGAGCAGCGTCTGATGGATATTGTTGAGAGCACGGGCACGGAACTGGTGGTTCTGGCGCGCTATATGCAGGTTCTGTCCGATCAGCTTTGCCAGCAAATGTTGGGCAAGATCATCAATATCCACCATTCTTTCCTGCCATCCTTTAAGGGGGCAAACCCTTACAAGCAGGCTTATGAGCGTGGTGTGAAGCTGATTGGCGCGACAGCGCATTATGTGACTGCCGATCTTGATGAAGGTCCGATCATTGAGCAGGATGTGGCGCGCGTGACGCATGCGCAAAGTGCTGCCGATTACGTGTCCATTGGCCGTGATGTCGAAGCGCAGGTTCTGGCGCGCGCCGTTCACGCGCATATTCATCATCGTTCATTCCTCAACGGCAATCGTACCGTCGTCTTCCCGGCTAGCCCCGGGTCGTTCGCATCTGAGCGCGTGGGGTGAAATCCAAGCTGAATAACTCTTAAAAAGCGGCCTAATAGGTCGCTTTTTTATTGAAGGTTTTTTACAATAGTTGTGAAGAAAAATTGTTATTGATGTCTTGAGCAGTAATTCATAAAAAATTTATGTTATGTGTAAGAGGAAATTATGAAAAATTATTTTTTATCTATTGTTTCAATGTTGACATTGATTGCTTCCACCCCTGTTTATGCGAATCAGGAAAATATCACGCACATAGTGCCATCCAGTACTTTTAATACATCAGCTATAAATGCATCGCGGGTGCTTTATAATGGAAATTTTGCGTCAGCAAAAATAAATACTTAGCTTTCGATAGCCAATGTCTTTATGGCTCACAGGACGAGTGTGAAGCAGCTAACGATGATGATGTGACGGGTGAGCGTGGTATGTGCTACTCGTCTAATGACGGCTGTTGGCACCCTGTTTCGGGTTAAGAGATGAGCACTGGCGTTGGATCAATTTAAGGTCAGATGGAATCTCTTATAAATGATAGATTAGAGCGTGCCGCGGTTAATCGGATCGCCTGGCTCGCTCTATCTTATTGTTTTTACGCATTTCCAGCAAAACGGCTGCGCACTTCTGCTGGAAATGCTTTCATGTATTGTCCGGTTTAGACTTTAATGGCTAAACTGTCGGAATGTGATTTTCGGATACAGCTCCGGCAAATTTCGTTTGATGGTGTCGCGATATGATTGTGGTGCTGGCGATGCCAGAATTATAGCGCGTCCCTTGCTGCTGGAGATGATGTTAAGAACGCCAGCGTCGACAATCTCTCCCCTTTTTATCGAAATTTTACCGTCAAGTTGCAATGGTACAAGCGATTTTTTCGCGCCCAGTCCAAAGAAGCCGCGACTGCTGGCTTCAAGTACGCTTCGATGATTGGCGTCCCAGCTACAGATGATGCGCGATATGCCATATTCGCCTGGTGCTATCGGCTGGAATGACACGCGAATATCCTGACTATCCAATACGTCGAAAACACCAGGAATGTTCAAGGTAGCCATCCTGAGAGTAATCTTACCAAGATCAGCGAAGCTGAAATTTTGCCCGATATTCGTAACATTATGCGGCACCAACAGGCCGTTCTCCAGTGGTTGCAATTGAATGTTCGCCTGATGGCATATTTTACCATTAATCGTCACGCGAGCGACGATTGCAGCACCTTTCGCAGCGACATAGCCCTCCGTCTTGCGCGCGCTTTCAATCGCGCTTTTGTTAAGCGCTGTAGGGTCCGAGCTGGTATTGCAACCACTTAAAATAAGAGAGCCGAACAAAATACCAAGCAGAAGAGATAAAGTCGATTTAGACATGCCGCCCCGCAGTGAATAAGAAAACATGCTGGTGCTTATTCGGGAGGCGCAGACTTGTTGCAATGCAACTATTGTGTATTATCCACAATATGAGAAATTGGTTATGCTCAATAAAAAACCCCGCCAAAAGCGGGGTTTCTTTTTATCTATCGTGAGACCGATTAGTCGATGTCGAAGGAAACGCCCTGTGCGAGCGGCAGAGCCTTCGAGTAGTTGATGGTGTTGGTTGCGCGGCGCATATAGCCCTTCCACGCATCGGAACCCGATTCACGGCCACCACCGGTTTCCTTTTCGCCGCCGAATGCGCCGCCGATTTCAGCACCCGAAGTGCCGATATTGACGTTTGCAATGCCGCAATCCGAACCTTCAACCGAAAGGAAGCGTTCTGCTTCCTGCAGGTTGAGTGTGAAGATCGACGAGGACAGGCCTGCGCCAACTTCGTTATGGCTCGCTAGCACGTCGTCGAAGTCGGAATACTTCATGACGTACAGGATCGGTGCGAAGGTTTCTTCGAGAACCGGGCCTTCCTGCTTTGGCATTTCCACGATTGCCGGGCGCACATAGTAAGCGTTTTCATGGCCGGTTTCGACGCGTTCGCCGCCCTGTACCTTGCCGCCGTGAGCGGCTGCTTCCTTGAGCGCCTTCTGCATGTTGTCGAAAGCAATCTTGTCGATCAATGGACCAACCAGAGCTGTCGTTTCAAGTGGCGAACCGACGGTAACGCTGGCATAAGCCTTTTGCAGACGTGGGACGAGTGCGTCGTAAACGCTTTCATGCACGAACAGACGACGCAGTGTGGTGCAGCGCTGACCAGCGGTGCCCATTGCACCGAAAGCGATGGCGCGCAGTGCCATGTCGAGATCTGCCGATGGGCAGACGATACCGGCATTGTTGCCGCCGAGTTCGAGGATCGCACGCGCAAAACGCTTTGCAAGACGTGGGCCAACTTCGCGGCCCATGCGGGTCGAACCGGTTGCCGAAACAACTGGAACCTTCGGGCTGTCAACGAGGACTTCACCAACTTCACGGTCGCCGAGCAGAAGCAGCGCAAGGCCTTCTGGCGCTTCACCGAAACGCTTGAGCGCGCGCTGGAAGATTGCGTCGCAGGCAAGAGCGGTCAGAAGAGTCTTTTCCGAAGGCTTCCAGACAACCGAGTTGCCGCAAACGATGGCCAGCGCAGCATTCCACGACCAGACAGCAACAGGGAAGTTAAAGGCCGAGATAACGCCGACAACGCCAAGCGGATGCCAGGTTTCCATCATGCGATGGCCAGCGCGTTCGGTTGCGATGGTGAGACCGTAGAGCTGACGCGAAAGACCGACTGCGAAATCGCAGATGTCAATCATTTCCTGTACTTCGCCGAGGCCTTCCGAAGGGATCTTGCCAGCTTCAAGCGAAACGAGACGGCCGAGATCTTCCTTGGAAGCGCGGAGTTCTTCACCCAGGAGGCGGATCAGTTCGCCACGCTTTGGCGCTGGAACGGTGCGCCATGCGCGGAATGCTTCATCAGCCTTGTCGATGATCTTGACTGCATCGTCCTTGCTGTGGGTCTTGACCGATGCGATCTGCTCACCGGAGACCGGGCTGAAGCCAGCGAGGTCGCCCGACGTGTAAAGGGCTGCGTCAACGCCAAGCTTTGAAAGCAGCTCTGCGGCTTCTTTTTTCACGTCGAGCTTTTTAACAGTGGTGTTCATGTTTATCCTCTTAACCGGCTTAATCACGAGAGCAGTTTAAATTAGAGCGGGTTCGTAGTTACTGCTCTCGTTGTTTATATTTACGCATTGTCCGACGCAAAACCGCTTCGCACTTTTGCTGGAAATGCTTAGTTATTCTGCTGCTTCAAGACCGCTCAGGCGGGCCTGTACAGCTCTAATGGATTCGCGTTCGATGCGAGCATAATGCTCGAATTCATTAAGAACTTTGGCGCCAAGGTCTTCCTCGAAACGCTTCTGGTTCGGGCTTTCCACAAAATCCTGCGCATCGTCGTCGCCCAGATTTGACTGGAAGATACCAGCCGCACTGACCGGTAGGAAGTCTTCATAGATGATCGGATCGAACTGGACTGCGCCGCCTTCGATCAGAGTTTCAATATCGGTATCGGGTTTGAAAGCTGCAAGACGTGCGGCATCCTTGACCGAATAGGCGAAATAGCCAAGCGCTTCTTCGCGAATGCCTGCCCATGTATCCGGGAAAGCGGCAAAGGTGTCGCTCAGTGCCTTAACATATTCAGCCGAATTCGAGCCATCAGGCGCTGGGCGGACAATGGCGCGGGTGTCGTTGAGCAGCTTGTCGTAAAGCGCACGGCCCTTTGGCGTCAGGGCAACGCCACGCTGTTCGATTTCACCGAAACGGGCAGTATGGGAGCCTGGGGTCCAGGTACCGTCTGCGTTGACGAACGAAACTTCTTCTTCCAGGGCCTTGAACGAGGTCTGGCGCAGAAGGATCGGGCATTTGCGGGTTGGTGGACCTTCGACAACTGCCTTCGGATTAATGCCGCGATCCGGCATCTGGGCCTGCACGGCGTCGATGTCGAGCGTGCGTGGTGTCAGGTGGTTGATGTGCGGTCCCTTGAAGGAAACAACGTCGGCGATCAGGCGATGCGCATCGTGGAGGCGGTGGTACAGCTCGGCGCTGACATTGGCATGATCGTGCCAGCGGAATGTTTCGAGCACTTCTGCAACGAAGGTCTTCGCGTCAGCTTCATCAAGGCCGCCATTGGCTTCCGCCTTCTCGACAAGCGCAATTGCGCCCGGCGTGAAGATTTGGCGCTTCGCGAGAACGTCGTCCGATTCTTCGCGCAGCTTCTCATCAGAGATCAGATCAAGGCGCAGGAGCGAGGTGAAAACACGGAACGGATTGTGCTTGAGTGCGCTATCGTCGATCGGGCGGAAGGCGGTGGAATGCACTGGCACACCAGCGGCACTCAAATCGTAGTAACCAACCGGGAACATGCCCATGACCGAGAAAGCGCGGCGCATCATGGAAAGCTCATCGGCAGTGCCCAAACGAATGGCACCGTGACGTTCTTCGGAAATGCGTTCGAGCGAGTCTGTTTCCGTCAGACGCTCATGCAGATGCTTGTCGTCTGCGAGAACTTTTGCGTTCACATCGGAGACGAGTTCCATCAACGTGCCATAAGCAGGCACTTCTTCCTTATACATGGCCGACATGGCTGCCGAAAAGGCGGAGCGAATGGCGTCCGGCGAAACGAATTTCTGCGCGTTCATTGCAAGAGCTTCCGTAGAAGTTGGACCGTCTGCTTAACTGGTATGTCGATTTTCAAAAAACATACCGCGATTATGATGAAAATGTATCATATCAGCCGTTTTGGGGTTATGATCGCGACGAAAGCAACTATGTTAATGCGAGATTGGAATGAAGCTGAGCAGGAGACTGATCCCTGATATTGCCACGCTGCAAGCCTTTGAGTGTGCAGCCCGTCACGGGAGTTTTACGCAAGCCGCACATGAACTCAATCTCACGCAAAGTGCCGTCAGCCGCCAGATCAAGGATCTTGAAAGTCAGCTGGGTGTGCTGCTGTTTGAGCGCATTCGCCAGCGTATTCTTCTCTCGGATGCAGGACGAAAATTTCTGCCGGAAGTGCGGCGGCTGCTCAACCAGACGGAAGACACGATGCTGCGCGCCATGGCGTCAGCACAGTCGACATCCTCGTTCAGCATAGCGACTTTGCCAACTTTTGGCACACGCTGGCTGATGCCGCGTATTCCGGATTTCGTCGAAAAACATCCCGGCATTGCCATCAATGTGGCTTCACGCTCTGGTGTTTTCGACTTTGAAGAACAGCCGTTTGATCTGGCTATCCATTATGGTCAGCCGGTCTGGGCACATGCGACCTGCACTTTTCTCTGCTCAGAGGTGATTGTGCCTGTGGCAAGTCCGAGTCTTCTTAAAGCACGGCATCCGGCAACGCCGGAAGAGTTGGAAGATGAGCCGCTGCTGCATCTCGCAACGCGGCCCAAAATGTGGGCGCAATGGTTTGAAAGTTGTGGCGTTGAAGGCAAGTCCGCTTATCGTGGCCACCGTTTCGATCAGTTTTCGATGGTGATTGGGGCGGCACTTGCAGGTCTAGGCTTTGCGCTGTTGCCGCTTTATCTGATCGAGCAGGAATTGCGTAATGGCGAACTGGTCATGCTTTTCGAGCAGCCGATGCGGACCGAAAATGATTACTATCTCGTTGTCCCGGAAGGCAAACTCGAAAATCCGCTGACACAGGTTTTCTGCCAGTGGATTGGGGGGCAGGTGAGCAACCCAATTGCTTTGGGGTAGTTCATTCCCAACCGGCATGAATTGTTGCAGAAATATTGCTGTTCTTGAGACTTCCGGCGCGTGAAATAGTTGGGACGGTAAAAGCCGTTTGTTTTTCGTTATATGAAATGGTTGTCTCTCCATGCTTAATGATCCGCGCTCTCATGGCCTTTGGGAAAAGACCGCACCGGCTGCACCGAAAACCACGGCACTTAGGGGCGATCTGACTGCCGACGTGGTGATTGTTGGCGGCGGATTTACCGGGCTTTCGACCGCGTTGCATCTGGCCGAGAAAGGCACAAAGGCAATCGTGCTGGAAGGCATTGAGATCGGCTATGGCGGTTCGGGCCGCAATGTTGGTCTGGTTAATGCCGGCATGTGGGTTATGCCGGATGACTTGCCGGGCGTGCTGGGCGAAAAATATGGCGACCGTTTGCTTGAGGTGCTCGGCAATGCGCCCAAGCTGGTTTTTGAAATCATCGAAAAACACGAGATTGCCTGCGAAGTTGAAAAGCAGGGCACGCTTCATTGCGCTGTCGGTCAAAAAGGTTTCAAGGAACTTGAAGATCGCTACGAGCAATGGGCGCGGCGCGGTGCCAATGTGAAGCTGCTTGATGAGAAGGAAACGGAATTAAAGGTTGGTACCCAAGCCTATGCGGGGTCGCTGCTGGACCTGCGTGCGGGCACCATTCAGCCGCTTGCCTATGTACGCGGGCTGGCCCATGCAGCCACTGCTGCGGGTGCGCAGATTTTTACGCAAAGCCTTGTGACAGGTGCCAGTGAGCAGAACGGCAAATGGGTGGTGAAGACTGCTTCCGGCACGGTTACAGCTGATTGGGTGGTGGTTGCAACCAATGCCTATACCAATGCGCCATGGGCAGAAGTGCGCGCCGAGCTTGTGCATCTGCCCTATTTTAACATGGCGACAAAGCCGCTTTCAGACAATTTGAAGAAAAGCATTCTGCCGGAACGTCAGGGCGTATGGGACACAAAGGAAGTCCTGTCCTCTTTCCGCTTTGACCAACAGGGCCGTCTGGTGTTTGGCAGTGTTGGTGCGCTGCGCAACACGGGTGCGAGTGTGCACAAGGCATGGGCGAAGAAGTCGCTGAAACGTCTCTTCCCGCAAATTGGCAACGTTGAGTTTGAAGCCGAATGGTATGGCAAGATCGGCATGACCAATGACAGCCTGCCGAAGTTTCATCGGCTTGCGCGCAATGTCGTGGGATTCTCCGGCTATAATGGGCGTGGCATTGCGCCGGGTACGGTTTTTGGCAAATGTCTCGCGCAGCTTGTTTCAGGCGAGATCGGTGAGGCCGGTCTTCCTCTGCCGGTCAGCGATCCGAAAGAGCAGAGCTTCCGTGGTTTGCGCGAAGCTTATTATGAAGCAGGCGCACAGGTGGCGCATGCTGCTGAGATAATTATCTGAATCTGATTCACATTGTCATATAATTGAAGTCTAAGACCTTTATGGCATCCGCATCGCCTCCGAGTTGGAGGGATGCGGAAGGTTATATGGGTCATTTGATCAATGCCCTTCTGCGGATCATAAATCTGCTGGAGGGCATTTTGCTTTTTGAAATCATTTCCGATTTTCCGGCAGATGTTTTAGAGATTTGTTTGACAGGTGAGTCATGAACAGGAATGATCGCGCTTCTCGATATGACAGTATCTGCGCCATTTCAGCTCGTATGCAGCGTAATCACGCCGGAGCGGCAGCCCATGCTGCTGAAAATCACACAGAAATTCGAGGAGCAATCTCAATGACCAAGATGTTGAAGCGGGCAACGGCCATTCCAGCTCTTCTTGCTCTGTCCATGGCCGTCGCACAGGCCGACACGCTGACGCTTTACACGTCGCAGCCGGAAGCCGATGCGGCCAAGACGGTTGAAGCTTTCCGCAAGGCGAACCCCGATACGGATGTTCAGATTTTCCGTTCGGGAACGAGCGAACTCCTCACCAAGCTTGCCGCCGAGTTTTCGGCTGGTGCGCCACAGCCTGACGTTCTGCTGATCGCTGATGCGGTGACAATGGAAGGTCTCAAGAAGGACAAGCGTCTGCTGCCTTACACGGACGCCAAAGTCGATGGTTTTTCTGCGGACAGCTATGACGCTGACAAGACCTATTTCGGCTCCAAGCTGATCACCACTGGGATTGCTTATAACACGGGCGCGGCTGAGAAGCCGGAGCATTGGTCCGATCTTACCAAGGCCGAGTATAAGGGTCAGGTTGTGATGCCGAACCCGCTTTATTCGGGTGCTGCGGCCTATCTCTTAAGCGGTTTCGCGCTCAACAAGGATCTTGGCTGGGATTATTTCAAGAACCTCAAGACCAATGAACTGGCCAGCGTCAAGGGCAATGGCGCCGTGCTGAAATCTGTTGCGAGTGGCGAAAAGCCATACGGTATTCTGGTTGACTTCATGGCGCTCAATGCCAAGGCCAAAGGCTCACCGATTGAGTTCGTCTTCCCGTCGGAAGGTGTGCCTGCCGTGACTGAACCCGTTGCGATCATGGCGACCACCAAGAACGTTGATGGTGCCAAGAAGTTCGTTGATTTCATCCTGTCGGATGATGGCCAGAAGCTGGCACTTGAGCAGGGCTATCTGCCTGCCAAGGAAGGTGTCGGTCGCCCTGCATGGTTGCCGGAAGGCACCAAGATCAACATCATGTCTATCGACACCCAGAAGGTTCTCGATCAGACGGATGGCGACAAGAAGCAGTTTTCCGAGCTGTTTGGCGGATAAAACGAAATGCGCATGTTTCGAGATATTCAGGGCCGTGATGCGGCCCTGATTGTTGGTGTAACGCTGATTGTTGCGGTGCTGTCGCTTCTGCCCATTATGCGTCTGCTCGTTGAGCTTGTTGCGCCGCAAGGGCAGTTTTCGACATCCGTTCTTTCTGAAACACTCAGCCACCGTTCGACATGGGTTGCCACATGGCATTCCCTTCAAATCGGTATTGGCGGCACGCTGCTGGCGTTGGTGTTTGGCATTGTGGCGGCGTTGCTCGTCGGCCTTACGGATATGCGCGGGCGCAATGTCTTTGTGCTTTTTTACGTTACTCCGCTGCTGATTGCCCCGCAGGTAACAGCGCTGGCCTGGCTCCAGCTTTTCGGGCCTTCAAGCCAGTTCCTCAAGATTATCGGCATGGCGCCGCCGCTGGGAAGCCGTAATCCGCTTTATTCCGTATGGGGCATTATTTTTCTGCTCGGTGTGCAATATGGACCGCTGGTCTTTCTGATTGTGCGGGCGGGTTTGCGCAAACTCCCGCGCGAGCTGGTCGAAGCAGGTCTGAGTGCCGGTGGAAGCAAATGGACCGTTCTGCGCACCATTATCCTGCCGCTGATGACGCCATCAATTATCGGTGCTGCGGCATTGGCTTTCGTGTCGTGTGTCGGCAATTTCGGCATCCCGGCTTTCCTGGGAATTCCATCGAATTATCTCGTTCTGCCAACGCTGATTTATCAGCGTCTTGCGGGCGGTGGGCCGGCTGTTCTCTCCAGTGTTGCAGTGCTTTCGGTGCTGATTGGTCTGATTGCCATGGCAGGCATTGCCGCGCAGGATTATGCCTCGCGTCGTCGTGATTTCCGCATTGTTTCAACGTCGCTTCCAGCGGCCCCTTTTGCGCTCGGCGCATGGCGTGTTTGGGCGGAAATGGCTGCATGGCTGTTGATCGTGATCGTGCTGTTTCTGCCGTTGATTGGTCTAACACTTTCAGCACTGGTTCCGGCCTATGGCGTGCCGCTGACATTTGCGACGGCCACGCTTGAAAATTTCCGCTTTGTCATGCTTGAACACAGCGGTTCAGCCCGCGCTTTTGGCAACAGCATTCTTTTGTCGGTGGTGACGGCGGGTTTTGCCGTGCTGATTGCGGTTCCGCTTGCTTATATGTTGGCATGGCGCAAACGGCGCTGGACGCCGATCCTTAATTTTGCAGCCGAGATGCCCTATGCGTTGCCGGGCGTCGTGCTGGCGATTGCTTGCCTGCTCCTGTTTCTGAAACCGCTTCCGGTGGTTGGTGTCAGCCTCTACAATACGCTCTGGATCATCCTGTTTGCTTATCTCGCACGCTTCTTCGTGCTGGCGCTGCGGCCAACGGTTGCTGGTCTGCATCAGATTGACCGTGCGCTGGAAGAAGCCGCGCGAATTGCAGGCGCTGGCCTTTTCTATCGGCTCAGGACCATTATATTTCCTCTGGTCGCACCAGCGACGCTTGCAGGCGGCGTGCTCATTTTCATGACCGCATTCTGTGAGTTGACGGTGTCGGCGCTTCTCTGGGCGTCGGGATCGGAAACGCTGGGTGTGGTGATGTTTTCTTTTGAACAGGCGGGCGATTCCGCCTATGCGGCTGCCATATCCATTCTGGCCGTTGCGGTGACATTCATGCTGATGCTTACAACAAATCTGTTTGCGCGGCGTCTTCCAAACGGGGTGCTGCCATGGCGCGACTGAAAATTGCTTCTGTTTCCAAAGTCTTCAACGAGTTTCAGGCTCTATCTGAAGTGTCGCTTGATGTGAAGGACGGCGAATTTGTTGCCATTCTCGGACCATCCGGCTGCGGCAAGACCACGCTTCTGCGGATGATTGCAGGTTTTGAAGATGTTGACGGTGGTGAAATCCACATTGGTGACAGCCGCGTTTCCCATGTTGATGGCAGCGTGCCACCGGAAAAGCGGCAGGTCGGTATCGTCTTCCAGAATTATGCGCTCTGGCCGCATATGACGGTTGCCGAGAATGTCGGCTATAGCCTTAAAGTCGCGAAAGTGCCGAAGGCAGAACGTGAGCGTCGCATCACGGAAGCTTTGGCTCTGGTCGATCTGGATGGTTTCGGCGACCGCCGTCCGGCCAATCTTTCGGGTGGTCAGCGGCAGCGCGTGGCTTTGGCCCGTTGTCTGGTAGCAGCCCCTTCGCTGGTGTTGTTTGATGAACCGCTTGCCAATCTCGATGTGCATTTGCGTGCTTCGATGGAAGATGAGTTTGCAGCTTTTCACAAGCGCACCGGCACGACCATTATCTACATCACCCATGATCAGGCCGAGGCCATGGCGCTTGCGGACCGGATTGCGGTGCTTGATCACGGCAAGCTTCAGCAGTTCGATACGCCGCGCAAGCTTTACGAGGAACCGGCCAGCGAAATGGTCGCGTCCTTCATCGCGCATGGCATGGTTCTGCCTGCGGAGGTGGTGTCCTTTGCGCAAGCGGGACATTGCGAGGCGCTGGTGCTGGGAAGCTGTGCAGAGGTGCGTTGTTCCGGCATCGAAATGCCGCGAGCCAATGCGAAACTCTGCGTTCGTGCAGAAGATCTGGCATTGACTGAAACCGGCGGCATTCGGGTGCGTGTCAAACGTTCCGTCTATCGCGGTGGCGGTTCACGCATTGAGGCGCATCCGCTCACCAAGCCGGATATTCATCTGCATTTTGAAGTGCGCGATCCGATACGGCTGGAAGAAGGCGATGAAGTTCGCATCGCCATTCGCGGTGGCTGGATTATTCCCACCGATGAAATGCCGGTGAGAAAAGTCTCAACCGGCTTTCCAATCGGCAACAAGATTTAGCCTATTTCTTCTTCATCGCTTCCAGAAGGGCTGCACCGAAACCGCCGGTTGATGGCTGTTCCTGTTTGCGCGGGGTGAAGTTTTGCTTGGGTGCAGGTTTTGTGTCGCGCTGTGCATTGTTGCGTGGGGCGGGAGCTTCGCCACCGTCCTTGCGCATCGTGAGGCCGATGCGTTTGCGTGGCACATCCACTTCCGTCACGCGCACCTTCACCACATCGCCAGCCTTGACCACTTCATGCGGGTCTTTGACGAAGCGGTCGGCGAGTTGTGAAACATGGACAAGTCCGTCCTGATGCACACCGATATCGACGAAGGCACCAAAGGCCGCAACGTTTGTGACGGTGCCTTCGAGCATCATGCCGGGTTTCAGGTCCTTGATATCATCAATGCCGTCGGCGAACGTCGCGGTCTTGAATTCAGGCCGCGGATCGCGGCCCGGCTTGTCAAGCTCGGCAATGATGTCGCGCACAGTTGGCAGACCAAAACGCTCATCGACAAAGACACGCGGGTCGAGCGCTTTGAGCGCCGCACTGTCGCCCATGAGGCTGCGCACATCGCGACCGCAGGAGGCAACGATTTTCTTGGCAACGCCATAGGCTTCCGGGTGAACGGAGGAGGCGTCAAGCGGCTCGGTGCCGTTCGCAATACGCAGGAAGCCTGCGCATTGTTCAAAAGCGCGATTGCCGAGGCGGGTGACTTTCAGAAGTTCCTTGCGGTTCTTGAAGGCGCCCATTGCATCGCGATGCGCAACAATTGCTTCGGCGAGAGACTTTCCCAGACCGGATACGCGTGCCAGCAGCGAGGCAGAAGCTGTGTTGAGATCAACACCAACCGCATTCACCGCATCTTCGACCACGGCATCAAGCGAACGCGCCAGACGGGATTGGTCCACATCATGCTGATACTGGCCAACGCCGATGGATTTCGGTTCGATCTTGACGAGCTCCGCCAGCGGATCCTGCAAGCGGCGGGCGATGGAGACGGCACCGCGCAGCGACACATCAAGCTGCGGGAATTCGTTCGCTGCGGCTTCTGATGCCGAATAGACCGATGCGCCTGCTTCTGACACGATGACTTTAAGCGGCTTTGGCGCTGGCAGGTCGTTGAGCATATCCACGACAAGCCGTTCGGTCTCACGGCTGCCTGTGCCGTTGCCAATCGCAATCAGCTCGATGTTATGTTTACGGATCAGGCTTGCAAGTTCGGCCTGGGTGCCACGCACATCGTTCTTTGGCGGAAACGGATAGACCGTTGTTGTGTCGAGCAGTTTGCCAGTGCCGTCAACGATTGCGACTTTGACGCCCGTGCGGATGCCCGGATCAAGCCCCATGGTGGCGCGAGAACCGGCAGGCGCTGCGAGCAACAGGTCTTTCAAGTTGCGGGCGAAGACGTTGATTGCTTCTTCCTCGGCGCGTTCACGCAATTCGCGCATGAGGTCGAGTGAAAGGGACAGCGAGAGTTTGACGCGCCATGCCCAGCCGGCGACTTCCATCAGCCAGCGATCACCGGGGAGCGTTGCACCGATATTATAGGCGGCGGCAATTTTGCGTTCGACCGGTTTGACAGGCGAAGTGTCGTCGGCGTCGATTTCAATGTCGAGTGACAGAAAATCCTCATTGCGACCACGCAGCATGGCCAGAGCGCGATGGCCTGCAACATTGGCCCAGCGTTCGGAATGATCGAAATAATCCGAGAATTTTGCGCCAGCTTCCTGTTTGCCATCGACAACGCGGGAGCGCAGCACAGCGCGCTCTTTAAGATAGTTGCGCAGATTGCCGATCAGTTCGGCATTTTCAGCAAAGCCTTCGGCGATGATGTCGCGTGCGCCATCAAGAGCGGCCTTCACGTCGGCAACGTCTCCGGTGACATATTGCGCAGCAATTTCTATGGGAACTAGCCTGCGGTCGGTGAGGATTGCTTCGGCAAGCGGTCCAAGACCGCGTTCGCGGGCAATTTCTGCTTTGGTGCGGCGCTTGGGCTTATAGGGAAGATAAAGGTCTTCAAGCTCGGCCTTGGTCTGAACGCCAGCGATTTTCAGTTCAAGCTCTGGTGTGAGCTTGTTCTGGCCACGGATTGATTCGAGAATGGAGTTGCGGCGTGCTTCGAGTTCGCGCAAGTAGGCGAGGCGCTCCGAAAGCTGGCGCAGCTGCGTGTCATCAAGCCCCCCGGTGACTTCCTTGCGATAACGGGCGACGAATGGCACGGTCGAGCCTTCGTCAAGAAGACCAATGGCGGCGATTGCCTGTTCGGGCTTTGCATTGATCTCGAGCGCTATAATCCCGGCAATGCGCTTAATATCGTTGGCCATATTCATTCCAATCTCAAAATTTACAGCGAACATAGTCGTATGCGCGTTTGACGCAATCAAGGCCGTGACGGTGGTCCACAGGAAAGCTGCGATTATTGCCATTCACGCGTATGTGAAGATCTCACCCCTTTTTAAATCGGATTTACGCGATACATATATCGTTAAATGGCGATATGAACGAAGATCAGCGAGGTGACCATGATGTCGGACATTCAATCTGTAGCACAGTCTCATTCATTGGCTATGCCGTTGGACGAGATACTCAAGGCACTTGGCCATCCCGTTCGTCTCGACATTTTGAGCTGGCTCAAGCAACCGGAGAAGCATTTCTCCGCACAGCACATGCCCCTGGAGATGGGTGTGTGCGCCGGTCAGTTCGAGCGGTGTGGCCTTTCCCAGTCCACCGTTTCTGCGCATTTGTCCGTGCTGACGAAAGCGGGGCTGATTACGCCCCACCGCGTTGGCCAATGGACCTTCTATAAGCGCGATGAGGAGGCGATTGCCGCCTTGCTCAAATCGCTATCCGATCTTTAGCCCAATCTTTCCCATTTGCCCAATCTTTCCCATTTGAAGGAATGCATCTATGGCCACATTGTTCGATCCAGTCACAATCGGCGATCTCAAGCTTGCCAATCGTATCGTTATGGCACCGCTGACGCGCAATCGCTCGCCGCGTGCTGTGCCAAACGACCTCAACGTCACCTATTATGAACAGCGCGCAAGTGCCGGTCTCATCATCACCGAAGCGACGCCGATCAGCCATCAGGGGCAGGGCTATGCCGATGTGCCGGGCCTTTACTCAGACGAGCAGCTTGCAGGCTGGAAGCGCGTGACCGATGCGGTTCACAGTGCAGGCGGTAAGATTGTTGTGCAGATGTGGCATGTGGGGCGTATTTCGCACAACAGCCTGCAGCCAAATGGCGGCAAGCCGGTGGCGCCTTCAGCCATTACCGCGAAGTCTAAGACCTATCTCGTGCATCCAGACGGCACCGGCGAATTTGCGCCAACGTCTGAGCCGCGTGCGCTTGAAAAGAGCGAGCTTCCAGAAATCGTTGCCACCTATGCCAAGGCTGCAAAGGATGCTGTCGAAGTGGCTGGTTTTGACGGTGTCGAAATTCACGCGGCAAACGGCTATCTGATTGATCAGTTCCTGCGTTCAGGCAGCAATCACCGCACCGATGAATATGGCGGCTCCATCGAAAACCGCGCGCGCTTCCTGTTTGAAGTGGTGGATGCAATTACCAAGTCGGTTGCGCCGGGCAAGGTGGGCATTCGTCTTTCGCCGGTCACGCCTGCCAATGACGCATCGGATCCCGATCCGCAGCCGCTGTTTGATTATGTGCTCGAAAAGCTTGCCGCTTATGGTCTTGCCTATATTCACATCATCGAAGGTGCGACCGGCGGTCCACGCGATTTTCAGCAGGGTCCGCAGCCATTCGATTATGCGCGTCTCAAGCAGGTGTATCGCGATGCGGGTGGTAAGGCTGCCTGGATGGTTAATAATGGCTATGATCGCGCGCTGGCGGAACAGGAGATCGAAAGCGGCCGTGCCGATGTGGTTGCTTTTGGTAAGCCGTTCATCTCCAACCCTGATCTGGTTCGCCGTTTTAAGGAAAATGCCCCGCTCAATGAGCTGGATCAGCAGCATATGTATGGCGGCGGTGCCAAGGGGTACACGGATTATCCGGTTCTCGCTTAGTGTCTGTTCTAAAAGCCACCATGCCGGTCTGCAAATGGCAATTTGTCTGCGTTCCGATGCTCATGTACCCAAAAGTACACTCCGCTTCGTTACTCGAAAATCACCATTTTCGCCACGGCCTGCCGTTTTTTGATTCAGACACTTAGCCATAAAATAAAAAAGGCCGGAGTCTTTCCGACCTTTTAATTATAAACGTGCCCGCGTCGAGCGCGGCGTTGCCAAGAGTAGGTTGGTTTCGCTGGCCTTAATGCCCGGCACCAATCGGATGCGACGTAACACGGCATCGAAATCAGTTAGTGTCGCTGCACCCAATTCCACCACCAGATCAAAACGACCATTGGTGGTGTGAATGGCTGAAATTTCCGAGAAGCCGCCAAGCGCCTTGACCACGCGGTCGGCGACATGGCCTTCGATTTCGATCATCATGATACCGCGCACCGGCAGATCAACCGCATCAGAGCGCAGGATCACCGTATAGCCGATGATGTCGCCAGACTGTTCCAGACGTTCCATGCGCGAGCGAACCGTTGCACGCGAAACGCCAAGATCGATTGCTACATCCGAAATGCTGCGTCGGCCATTGTGACGTAAAAGCGTGATGAGCTTTTCATCCAGATTGTCCATGTTTTCTCCATTTTGAAAAGCCAATCCGACATTCTGATAAACCAAACCATTAAAATTGCCAATCCGGTTGCTTCACTTCGCCAAGCGTAAATGCTCAATCTAAGACGATATTTTTTTCAGGAGTAGCACTTTATGCATTGCAAGATTTTGGGATTGCCGGTTCAGGAAGGCACAGGTCGTTTGGGCTGCAATATGGGCCCGGACGGTTATCGCGCCGCTGGCATTGCCGATGCAATTCGCGAGTTGGGCCACGCGTTTACCGATCTCGGCAATCTGGCCCCGGCAGCGCTGCGCCCACTGACGCACCCCAATCCTGCGATCAAGGCCTTGCCGCAGGCTGTTGCCTGGATTGAAGCCATCAGCGAAGCAGCCTACCGCGAGAGCGAAGAAGGTTTCCCGATTTTTCTCGGCGGCGATCATCTGCTTGCAGCGGGCACTGTTCCCGGCATCGCGCGCCGCGCAGCAGAAAAGGGGCGCAAGCAATTTGTGCTGTGGCTTGATGCCCATACGGATTTCCACACGCTGGAAACAACGGACAGCGGCAATCTGCATGGCACGCCGGTCGCCTATTACACGGGACAGAAGGGTTTTGAAGGCTACTTCCCGGCATTGGCGGCCCCGATTGATCCGGCCAATGTCTGCATGATGGGTATTCGCAGCGTCGATCCGGCAGAGCGCGCTGCGATCAGACAGACCGAAGTTGCCGTTTATGACATGCGCCTTATCGATGAGCATGGTGTGGCAGCGCTGCTGCGCCGTTTCCTTGAACGCGTGAAAGACGAAAATGGCCTTCTGCATGTGAGCCTTGATGTCGATTTCCTTGAGCCATCGATTGCGCCAGCTGTCGGCACCACGGTTCCGGGCGGTGCGACCTTCCGTGAAGCGCATCTCATCATGGAAATGCTGCATGACAGCGCGTTGGTGACAAGTCTCGATCTGGTGGAGCTGAACCCGTTTCTCGATGAACGCGGGCGCACCGCAACCGTGATGGTTGATCTGATGGCGAGCCTGTTGGGCCGCAGCGTCATGGATCGCCCAACCATCAATTATTGATTTCAGAAAACGCATTCCTTGCTGGCGAGATCAAACGGTTCGCCGCTGAATGTTAAGGAGTAAGAATGACCCAATCGAACCTCAATATCGTGCCTTTTGTCAGTGTTGATCACATGATGAAGCTGGTGCTTTCCGTCGGTGTTGAAACCTTCCTCAAGGAACTCGCCGATTATGTGGAAGAAGATTTCCGCCGCTGGGAAAGTTTTGACAAGACGCCACGCGTGGCTTCGCATTCCGATGAAGGCGTGATCGAACTGATGCCAACAAGCGATGGAACGCTTTACGGCTTTAAATATGTGAACGGTCATCCGAAGAATACGCGTGATGGTTTGCAGACGGTCACGGCCTTCGGCGTTCTCTCAGATGTTGGCAGCGGTTATCCGATGCTGTTGACCGAAATGACCATTCTCACAGCACTACGCACGGCTGCAACCTCGGCCGTTGCGGCCAAACATCTTGCGCCAAAGAATGCACGCACGATGGCAATCATCGGCAATGGCGCGCAGAGCGAATTTCAGGCGCTGGCGTTCAAGGCAATTCTCGGAATCGACAAGCTGCGTCTTTACGATATCGATCGCACGGCTTCGGAGAAATGCGCACGCAATCTCGAAGGCGCAGGCTTTGAGATTGTGATCTGCAAAGATGTTGAAGAAGTAGTCGAGGGTGCGGACATCATCACGACGGTCACTGCCGATAAGCTTAATGCCACGATCCTGACCGACAACATGGTTGGCGCGGGTGTGCATATCAATGCAGTTGGTGGCGACTGCCCCGGCAAGACTGAACTGCATGGCGATATTCTGCGCCGTTCGGACATCTTTGTTGAATATCCGCCGCAGACCCGCATCGAAGGTGAAATTCAACAGCTTCCGGAAGACTATCCCGTCAATGAATTGTGGGAAGTGATCACCGGCAAGACCGAAGGCCGCAAGGATGCGCGTCAGATCACGTTGTTTGACTCGGTCGGTTTTGCAACGGAAGATTTTTCAGCACTGCGCTACGTTCGTGACAAGCTGAAGGATACGGGTTTCTATGAGCAGCTCGATCTTCTCGCTGATCCTGATGAGCCTCGCGATCTTTACGGCATGTTGCTTCGACACAAGCAGCAGCTTCAAGTGGAGAAGGCCAAGCCTGCCGCATAAAAATGAAACGCCTGCCACTCAATGAGAGGCAGGCGTTTTTATAATGGTTTACGCGCGTGACGCGGGGCAGAGAATTTCCCGCTATGGGTTGCTATCGCCATTTCGAAACTATCGGCGATACGCCGTGCGCGATCGATGAAAATCACGGCGCCTTCGGGTGGGAAAATCTCGTGTACCGTTTGTTCGAACAGTTGCAGCCAGCGGTCGAAATGATCGCCTTTCAAGCCAAGCCGCAGATGCGGCGGCATGGGGCGTCCGCTGTAGCTGCCGGTTTTTAGAATCACCGACGACCAGAATTCAGCTATTTGTTCGAGATGATGGTCCCAGTCATCGACTTCTTGCTTGAAGATCGGGCCAATGACGTCGTCCTCGCGAGCACGTCCATAAAATGTATCCACCAGTTGCTTGATGGACGCCTTGTCGATGGATGGATGAGGCTGATTGATGAGAGAAGTCATATGCTGCTGGCTGCCTGAAGCTAATTCTGAGTCATGCGCCTAACGCTGGTTCTTATTCTTCCACTCGTGGCGAAGAACCAGATAGACGAGGGCGATGAAGGCAACCACCGCGAAAATGCTGGATGTATACAGCATCACGATTGCATCGCCGATGCGTTCATTTGCCATCATCCAGCTTGCGAGGGACAAGCCACATGCAAGGCCGAAAATCCATGTGATGAATAGGATCAGTGATTTCATTTCGGCTCCGCTAAGTTGCTTTGGCTGTGACTTGAAGCTTCGCAGATTCGAGGGGCTATTTATAGTGACATGAGATTCTGTACGATGTTGAGAACATAAACAGCGGCCTGCGCAAGGGCGGCAATAGCGGCGGCGGTCGCTGCCGCTTTGTTATACTGCGTTGCTTTCACCCAGCCTTTATGATGCGAATCGAGATTCGTTGCGACCTCATTGACCCATTCTTCAGATACTGTCCCATCGGGCTTTCGCAGCTTTCTCGATGGTTTAATAGCGGGAACGTCAACACCTGCTGACCGCATCCAGAGGATGCCAGCGGCCACGCCAGTTACAACTGAAATCAAATGAAGAGCGAGGAAAATAAAGTTCAGATAAATCATACCACCAACTCACGCTTTTGGCTGATGGTTATCGTAGTTTGACTGATTTGTTGAGATGAAAGTTTGCCCGAGGCGACAATATCCGCAGAAAATGGTTGGTAGCGGATGGCACTCCTTAATAGAATTAATTAAGCCTATGAAATAATTAAATAATTTTTGCCGGATTTGGGTATGGTGTCCGCAAAATACCCGCCTTTTATACAAAGCTGGTATTGGTATTTGTTGGTTGGTTATTCGTGCTTGGCAGGTTTTCAGTTCATTTGCCTGCCATAGCGCGTCCTTCGCTTACTTTTCTGCCTTTTGGGAAAACGCTGTCACTCATCTTTTGTGTATGTTGGTTTTCCCAAATCCCTATGAGGTGGTTCGCTGGTGGCAAGTATGAGGCGGCGGCATGTAAATAAAAGGCTCACCATTTTCGGATGCTTTAACTGCCGGAAGATCAAAAAATGCTAAAATTAATGAGGCGTTTAATAAGCTTGTTGACTTGATGAAGGACGTTCATGGCGGTGATTGACTGATCAAGTTAGATCATGAGCGGCGGGCGAGTTTAGCCTTGCAGCGATAAAAGAGCGGCTTACGGGTCGCTTTTGCCTTATTTCTCTGGAATTATTGCCATAATAATCATGGTATATTATATGAATAATCTAAGGAGAAAAAAGATGTCTCGCAACGCAGTGCCTATCATTAAGAATGATGGTGTCCAGTTCCCTCCGCGCGCGCCTCGCGAGCCAGTGGACTTTGCTGCGATTCGTAAGGACGTGATGGCACGTTTCCCTAAAATACGGGCCGAACTTGCTAAATGAACCTATATGGCTTCCAATAGACGAAGTCATCGAAATCAATCGCGCCGAAGTAGGGGAAACAGGGGAGAATTTCGCGCTTTTGAGGCCTGAACTCCTTGAAAGTGCGCTTGGTCGCCCGATCAACCATTTTCATTACTCGCAGGACAATGATATTCTGCGTCTTGCTGTCCTTTTAATGCTGGCGCTTGCTGAAAACCATCCTTTCGAACAAGGTAATAAGCGTACTGGCTGGACGGCAGGTGTGATGTTTATGATCGTAAATGGTTATGACATCATATGGGATTCCGAAGACATAGCGCAAGAATTCGTCAGGCTAATCGAAGGGGACATCTCCATTGACCGCTTTGAGGAGCAATTAGTTTACTTCATCAAAGAAACTTGAAGCGCGGGCAAGGCATTTTTTCTTTGAGGTAAAGCGAATGAACGTCGCGGTGCCAGACCAGCTTGAATAGCCTCTGGCTGAAAAGGACAAGCGGAAAGATTTGATCTGGGCAGACGACATGCGTGGTTTTCAGATCGTTGCCATAAAGCCGGGCGGACTTAGCCGGATTGTGTTCGAGCTGGTGAAGAATTGATCAGACAAGCCATCCTGCAAGATCTGCAAGCCTGATTGGAAGTTGCTCAACGCCTTTTTCAATTAGCCGAGTGGCAATGGTCTGCAAGCCTGCAGCGGGCAGGCCTTTGATTTTGTCCATCAGCTTTTGCCGGACACCTTCATCGCCTTCCGCTTCTGCGACCTTCGATAGTAAAAGCTGTTTGATCGTGTCGTCATGAATTTTAATTGTGATCACACCAAGCACAGCACCTAAACCGCCATCGTCTTGCAAGAAGTCCAGCCCCCGAGCTGTAATCTTTCCGTCGACAGGATACTTGCGGCCGGTATCCTCGTCTACCATCCAGTCTGCTTTCAGGAGGCCATGCTCTTCGAGGTAATGGACATTAACTGAAACGGCATTGTCATGTGAATTGAAAAGCTCACCCATATCGGTAAGATTCGGATAATCGACCAGCAAGAAATTTAGAATTTCCCTTTGAAACCGTCGGTCTAATTTTTCACCCATTGCTAGCCCCCTATGTCGCGATTCTTGTCGCATGGAGTGGCCAGTATATTGGGTAAGTTACTGGAAAATATAGGAAATTATTTGCAACATATTGCAACACAAAAGTCGACTTAGGATATTGTAAATAGCAATTTAAGTGATTGATTTCACTGGGTAATTTAATGGTAGCGGAGGACGGATTCGAACCGCCGACACAAGGATTATGATTCCTCTGCTCTAACCTACTGAGCTACTCCGCCACACATTGCAGTAAAACAGTTTTCTGCGCCGTCTCCAGCGTTTCCTGAACTGTGTTCATGCAAGGAATGGCGGCGGTATATGTGGGGAATGAAACCCTGTCAAGCATTCTTCGCATAGGTTTCGTCTTGTTTTCCACGTTTTGCGTAGATAAGTAACTACCGGAAAGCAAAGGCTTAAGTTTATGGCACCTCGTATTGCGGTTTTGGGTTGTGGCTATTGGGGCGGCAACCATATTCGTACCTTGAAGAGCCTTGGGGTCCTTCAGGGTGTTTCTGACGCCAATCCACAGAATGCGGAACGATTCGCTTCCGAGTTCGGTGTTCCCAACATTCCGGTCGATGAACTCTTCACGCGTCCCGATATTGATGGCATCGTTTTGGCGCTGCCTGCGCAGTTTCATGCGCAATATGCAATTAAAGCAGTGACGAACGGCAAAGACGTTCTGGTTGAAAAGCCGATCGCTCTGGAAGTCGCTGATGCAGAAGCAGAAGTTGCGGCTGCGCGCGAAAATAATTGCGTGTTCATGGTCGGACATATTCTGCGCTTCCATCCGGCGTTCGAAAAGCTGCTCGATATGGTGAAAAGCGGTGAGATTGGCGACGTTCGCTATGTGCATTCTCACCGTGTCGGGTTTGGTAAATTTCACGATAAGTTCGATGCGTTATGGGATCTTGCGCCGCACGACCTTTCGATGATCCTCGCCATCACCGGCGAAGAGCCGTCCGCTGTTCGCGGCGAAGGCACGGCAGTCATTGATAAGATCAGCGATTTTGCGCATGTGCATCTTGAGTTCCCAAGCGGTATTCGCGGACATTTGTTCGCCTCGCGTTTGAACTCCTATCGCGAGCGTCGTCTGAGCGTGACCGGAACCAAGGGTATGCTGGTCTTTGACGATGCCGAACCCTGGGATCGCAAGCTTGCATTCTACAAGCATGAAGTATGGCGCGAGAACGATCAGTGGGCTTTCAAATCGGTCGATCCGGTCTATATCCCGGTCGAAGAAGGCATGCCGCTGACACGCGAATTGCAGCATTTTCTGCATTGCATCGAAACGCGCGAAAATCCGCGCACCGATGGGCAGGAAGCAATCAGCGTCTTGCGTATTCTGACCGAAGGATCGGTCAATCATTCCTGATAACACGCTTTTGACGGAAATCTCTGTCAAGCGGTGTTACGGATGTAGCAAAACTTTGAACGCTCCACCCATGGCAGGGCGGGGCGTGAAGGACTAAGAGAATTGTCGTGGATTCGCTGAGCATTCTCAGTAAACCAGATAAATTGGAGCCAACATGCAGTTCATTGATCTTGGGGCGCAACGCGCGCGTATCGAAGACCGTCTTAATGCCGCCGTTTCCAAGGTTGTTGCAGAAGGCCGTTACATTCTCGGCCCTGAAGTGGCGGAGTTTGAAAAGAAGCTCGGTGAATATTTGGGCGTGGAACATGTGATCGCCTGCGCCAATGGTACCGATGCGCTTCAGATGCCTTTGATGGCGCGCGGCATCGGTCCGGGTCATGCGGTTTTTGTTCCGTCGTTCACGTTTGCTGCAACGGCTGAAGTTGTCGCCCTTGTTGGCGCAGAGCCGGTTTTCGTTGATGTCGATGCCGACAGCTACAATATGAATGTCGAGCAGCTTGAAGCTGCGATTGAAGCCGTTCGTAAAGAAGGTCGCCTTGAGCCCAAGGCAATTATTCCCGTTGATCTGTTTGGTCTTGCGGCTGACTACAACCGCATTACTGTCATTGCTGAGCGCGAAGGCCTCTTCGTGATTGAAGATGCGGCGCAGTCGATTGGCGGCAAGCGCGACAACGTCATGTGTGGTGCTTTCGGCCATGTCGGTGCGACGAGCTTCTATCCTGCCAAGCCGCTCGGCTGCTATGGCGATGGCGGTGCAATGTTCACCAATGATGCTGAACTGGCCGATACGCTGCGCTCAGTGCTGTTCCACGGCAAGGGCGAAACACAGTATGACAATGTTCGCATTGGCATCAATTCGCGTCTTGATACGATTCAGGCCGCTATTCTTCTGGAAAAGATGACGATCCTTGAAGATGAAATGGAAGCGCGTGATCGCATTGCCAAGCGCTACAATGAACGGCTCAAGGATGTGGTCAAGGTTCCGGCTTTGCCTGCCGGCAATCGTTCGGCCTGGGCACAATATTCGATTGAAAGCGAAAATCGCGATGGTCTGAAGGCGCATCTTCAGGCAGCGGGCATTCCGTCGGTCATCTATTATGTGAAGCCGCTGCATCTGCAGACGGCTTACAAGCATTATCCGGTTGCACCGGGCGGTCTGCCGGTTTCGGAGGCGCTGCCTACGCGCATTTTGAGCCTGCCGATGCATCCTTATCTTTCGGAAGAAGATCAGGACAAGATCATCGGCGCGATCCGTGGTTTCCACGGCAAATAAGCCTGATTCATCTGTGATCAGAGAAAGCCCGGCGAAAGCCGGGTTTTTTTATTTTTGACGTTTAGCAATGCGCGATGCAACGAAGCGGGCGATTGCCGGGCCTGCAAGCAGTACGATGAAAAAGCGGCTGGTTTGCATGGCGATGATGAATGGCAGATCGACATGGCTTGACGCTGCAATAATGGCCACTGTATCGGCCCCGCCGGGGCTGGTGGCGAGATAGGCTGTGAGGGGATCAAGGCCGAGTGCATGGCCGAGGACCATGCCAAACAATCCGCAGACTGCGATCAGAATGAGTGTTGAGGCGAGGGCTGCCGGAAAAGCGCGTGCTGCGTGTGCGATGATTTGGCGGGTAAAGCCAAGGCCTATGCGCCAGCCAATAAAAATATAGCTCCCTGCCAGCAACCATGGCGGCAGGTCGATGGTCATCAGACCAATATCCTGTAACAATGCGCCAAGCGCTAATGGTACGAGCATTGCGCCGGTTGGAATGCGTGATATTTTGCCGAGATAAGCCCCGCAGACGATCAAAGCGAGGGTTGGGCCGAGCGTATGCCAGTTGATCGCTGGAAACCAGTCTACGGCCGCTGGAGCAACTGTTTGGACATCGGCGGTAAACATCACCACAAGCGAAGCGGTTGTTGCCACCAGCACCACGCGCAAATATTGCATGAAGGCGATGAGCCGTGCGTCTGATCCGAAGGATTCGGCCATGAGCACGATTGCAGTTGCAGCCCCCGGTGAAACACCCCAGACGGCGGTTGTTCCGGGCAAAACGCGTAAGCGAGCCAGAAGATAGCCGATTGTGGTGCTGGCGAGCAGTGTGAAGCCTGTCGAAAACAGGATGATCGGCAGGTGTTGTCCCATGTTGCTGAAGAATTCAGCGGTCATGGCACGCGCGATCAGCAGGCCGACAATAGCCTGCGACAGCAGCGAGAAATGCTTGTGAACCTTGATCGCACTTTCGCGCGAAGCAAGTGCAATCGCGCCCAGCATCGCGCCGAGAAGAAAGGCAGCCGGTAGCCCTAATCGTTCACCGATATAGATGAAAATGGCAGACGCGAGCAGCAGCAAACCCCATTGGGCTGGCTTTGGCGTATTGCTGAACGTGAACGTATTGCGGGCCTTTTCTTGCCCGGGAGGGACGGGTTTCTGCATGGCGCTTCTTCCCTACAACCAGGGCGGGGGCGAATGCAAACGGGATTTTTCCAAGATGGTGCAGGCCGCAAGAATAAATTCTCGCGGCCTGTCTTGTTAGAGGATGGTGCCGAATTCCATGCTGACAGGTTCGATCAGCGACAGAAATGCATCGCAGTCGGCATTGCCTTGCCAGCTTGCGCAAATCTCGGTGGCGGTGTTCTGATTATTGGCGAAGGCCAGATCGGCAAATGTGCCATCTGCGAGCTTCACCAGATGCTGTGCTAGCCAGCCCGGCTGCTGCGAGAGGTGGTTGCTCACCATTGCGGTATAGGCAGCGCGCATGGTTTGTTCATCCACGCCAGCTTTCAATCGGAAGCGCCCGAGTTCGATGCCGTTGCCTGATGTTACCGGCTGCTGAGGCTGTGTCTGCGCTTCGTAATGGCCTATCGATACCATTTCTTTTAGCGTTTCTCTGAAAGCGGCAAATTCTGGGGCTGTGCCAACGCGCTTTGCTGCCGCAAGCGCATTATCCAGCGTGGACCAGGAAACGAGGTCGACACGATCCTGCGCATCGGTTGCGCCACTAAATGGCACCCAAGAGATGAAACCGGGAAGGGCGCTGATATGTTCACGTGCCTTTTCGCGCTCCTTGTCGGCGCTGGCTATATCGTTGATCTTGTATGTGACAATTTCGAAGTATGGCGTGTTCACGAAAAACTCCTGTGTTTGATATGATGCAGATACACGGAGTCCCTGACAGTTTTTGTCAGGGGTGTGCTATAAGCTTGGCGCATGAAAACATTGCGGCTTTTTTCTTTGCTTGATCGGCTTCGCTGTGCATCTGGCCCCGTTTCTGCGGAGGCACTTGCGCAGATGATGGAGGTTTCTCCCCGGACGATTTATCGCGATATGGCGACGTTGCAGGCCATGGGGGCACCGGTCAGGGGTGAGTCCGGTTTGGGCTATCAGCTGGAGAAAGGCTATTTTCTGCCGCCGCTGCATTTTGATGCAGATGAGCTGGAAGCCATTATGCTCGGTGTGAGGCTTGTTATGGCCAGAGGTGATGGCGATCTTGGTGTTGCAGCGCAGCGTGTTTCGGGAAAAATAAGTTCAACCATGCAGGCCGGGGCAGGGGATCGTTACAGGAACCTGCCGTTGAGGGCTGTTTCGAAAATGACTGAGGAAAACAGCAAGGCGAACCTGCATCTTTCATTTTTGCGGCGTGCGGTTCTTGATCGTGTGGTTGTGAAACTCCATTACCTGGACTTGCGCGAAAAGGTGAGTGAACGAACGATCAAGCCGGTTGGCTTGACGATGTTTGATGCGGTCTGGCTGCTGACGGCATGGTGTGAAAGCCGCAATGATTTCCGAAATTTCCGTCTCGACCGGATGATCAGTGTTGAAACCACCGGGCAGGTCTTTCGGCACCAGAAAGGACAGCGCTTTGAGGATTATCTGCTGACGTTGTGATGCCGCAAATACGAAAGGCACGGCTTCCCCTCAGAAGCCGTGCCTTTTTAAATTTATTTTCTTCAGGATTAGCCGATCATCGCGCGACGCTGGTTGATCGGGCGCTCCATAACGTCCCGTGGGGCCTTGATGCCGTCGCGCTCTTCCAGCGCTTCGGCTTTGGCGAGGTCCGCTTCTGCAACCACCAGTTCAGCTTCCGCAGCTTCTTTCTGCTGCATCAGGTCTCGAATAGAACCAAACAGGTTGTCGCGGCGCTGACGCGCTGCCTTTGCGAAGGTCGGATAAGCAAAATGATTGATGTCAGTGATGCCTGCCTTCTTCTCTTCCGATAGAATCTGGGCATCGAGTTCTCCTGCCATCCGCTCGAACTCACCCATCATCAGATCAAGTTGGCCCAGTTGACGGCGCTTTTCCTTCACCTGGAACAATTTCAGCCTGACGAGGCTTTCACGTGGCTTCATACGCAATACTCCTTGAACACCAACCAGCTCTCTTAATGTTGGGGCGTTCCCCCCGACTTTATTAACAGGCATATGAGGGAGCCGTTTTCCCGTAATATGCCATCTAAACCATTGCAAAGCCTTGCTTTTCAGGGCGTAAGCTCTGCTGCCAATCATAAGAACAGTCTCTTTAAGCGAAACAAAAAGTTAAGATTTCGCCCTTTTGGTAACCATTCCTTTACCGGCAACGTTAATCATACGCGTTAGGAATTAAGGCTCGGTAAATACGGTGTGGTTTTTGAGTAACAGGTGAAAGCGAGAGTCATTTGAATCACTTAAGGGATTTTCTTAATGTGATTCTTGAGTATCGAATGAACAGAAGAATTGCTTATGATTCAGTTGGATATGGTTTTTTTCTAATACGATGAGAATTAGGCTTGCCAACAGGAATCATATTTTGTTAACCATTTGCAGGCACCTTCATGCTAAGGCAACGACAGTTCCGTCAGCTGCCGTGAGGGAAAACTGGTCAGCGGCGGAAAGGGGATAAGATATGCGCGTCCTTTTGATTGAAGACGACAGTGCTATCGCACAAAGCATTGAACTGATGCTTAAGTCCGAGAGCTTCAATGTTTACACCACCGATCTGGGTGAAGAAGGCATCGATCTCGGCAAGCTTTATGATTATGACATCATCTTGCTGGACCTGAACTTGCCGGATATGTCCGGTTATGAAGTTCTGCGTACCTTGCGCCTTTCAAAGGTCAAGACGCCAATCCTTATCCTTTCCGGCATGGCCGGTATTGAGGACAAGGTTCGTGGTCTGGGCTTCGGCGCAGACGACTATATGACGAAGCCGTTCCACAAGGACGAGCTGATCGCCCGTATTCACGCGATTGTTCGTCGTTCCAAGGGTCATGCCCAGTCGGTCATCACCACGGGCGACCTGATTGTTAACCTCGACGCAAAGACCGTCGAAGTTGGTGGTCAGCGCGTTCACCTGACCGGCAAAGAATATCAGATGCTTGAGCTTCTTTCGCTTCGTAAGGGCACGACGCTCACCAAGGAAATGTTCCTTAACCATCTTTATGGCGGTATGGACGAGCCTGAGCTGAAGATCATCGACGTGTTTATCTGCAAGCTGCGCAAGAAGCTTGATGCTGTTTCTGGCAGCCAGAGCTACATTGAAACCGTTTGGGGCCGTGGCTATGTGCTGCGCGAGCCGGATGGCAGCGAGTTGCGTGAAAGCGCATAAGCATTCAACATATGCTTGAAATGAAAAAGGCTCCGCGAAAGTGGAGCCTTTTCTTTCATCCGGTACAAAAAAAGCGCAGGTTTTACCCTGCGCTTTTTGCGTCATCAAAGCCGCTTATTCTGCGGCGAAGACGATGTCTTCGGCCGTTGCATGGATGGAGATTGTCATGCCGGCATCTTCCGCGAGCAGAAGCGTGTAATATGGCTGCACCGAATGCGCATCGATTGGCTCTTCCGGTTCTGCACCCGAATGCAGTTCGAGGAATTTTGGCGGCACACGCAGCATCCGGCCTTTGGCTGTGATGACAAAACGGGGATTGGTGTCGCCATTCTCAAGTCGAACGGCCAGCGAGCCGCCACGCGGAATGGCCGCATTGCCGATCAAAAGCAGATTGAGCAGAAGCTTGACCTTGTTTTTCGGCAGCAAAACGCGTGCGCCTTCCCAGGTCAGTTCTGGCTTTTCATTTGCAAAATATTGCATGGCAACGTGCTGTGCATCGCCCGTATCGATTTGTACGCCTGCGGAACCGGCAGCGCCAAAGGCGATGCGGGCAAACTGGAGGCGGGCTGAAGCATTGCGGGCGCTTGATTTGATGAGCGCCATCGCATCTTCATCAGCACCGCCTTCTTCGAGCAGTTCGAGGCCATTGTTGATGGCGCCAACCGGCGAGATGATGTCATGACAGATACGGCTGCACAGAAGCGCACCAAGATCGAGTGCGGACAGGGTAACAGGCAATGGCATGGTTTTTTCTCCAGGCGCGAACCGTCTCTGCTGATCGACCTTTGGTCGAATGTCAGGCGGCAATCAGTTGATGAGCATAAATCCCGACGAATCAACGTCGGAAACCTTGGAATCTGGATACACGTGACACCCGATTGCCGCAAGAAAGCTGTTATTTGCTGCCATTCTAAAGTCTATTTCAGGGCATAAAGATTTAGACAATAAATTCGCGGTTAGAATACGCACGATTCGGCAAAGCGCTCGTAAGAAGCGTAGCCATGCTTTTAACAGGGCGTCAGACAGAGAAGCTGGTAGGCAAAAGGAATGATAAATGGCCATACCGTCCCTGTCGCAGATCAGGCTCCGCAACGCGGCGTATAGTTTAGCGTTTATTGCGGCTTTTCTGATCTCCATCATCGCCGTGCCGCACAATGCGCAGGCACAGAGCAGTAATTCATATACGGCCGAGGAAATTGTACAATCCGGGCACCGCTTTTTTGGGTCCACATCCGGCGGAATCGCCAGTGCTGTCGAAAAGGCATTTCAAAGCTTTGGCTTGCCCAACGGTTATATTCTGGGCGAAGAGGGGTCAGGTGCTTTCATTGGCGGCCTTACCTATGGTGAGGGTACGCTCTATACAAAGAATGCCGGTGATCACCGCACGTTCTGGCAGGGGCCATCGCTCGGCTGGGATTTTGGCGGACAGGGATCGCGCGTCATGATGCTCGTTTATAATCTTGACGACATCCAGAGTCTCTATGGTCGCTATGCTGGTGTTGCCGGTTCTGCCTATATTATTGCCGGTGTGGGCTTTAACGTGCTCAAGCGTGAGAATATCATGCTGGTTCCGATCCGCACGGGCGTTGGCGCAAGGCTGGGTGTGAATATCGGTTATCTTAAACTCACATCCGCGCCGACCTGGAATCCGTTCTGATTTTCTAAGAGGCGCCGATCTGAAAAATGAGATCGGCGCCTTTCAACTCCTGTTTAAACGCGCATCTTGTCCGAAAACCGTTTCCATCTTTTCGGGATGCGCTTAAATGTGAAAAAGCCGTGATCCAATCTGCGCTCATTTTCATTCTTGGCGTTCTTGTGGCGGTTTTCGTCGCGGTTCTGCTTGGTCCGTCGGTCTGGCGTCGTGCATTTTTTCTTGCACGGCGCCAAATCCATGCTGAGCTTCCGATGACGCTTGCAGAAATCAGAGCCGAGCGTGACGGATTGCGCGCGGAGCATGCGGTTGCCTACAGCAAGCTTGAGCAGAAGTTGCGTCTTGAGCGGGAAAAGTCATCCGAACAGCGCATGACGATTGGCAGGCAATATGACGAACTTAAACGGTATGCCGCGCTCGAAGAGAATCTCGCCAAGCTGAGAGAAACGCTGGCTGAGCGGGATAAGAACATACAGGACATGATCATAGAACGCGATAATTCTGCGGAAAAGTCAGAAATTATCGAGGCTGAAGTTCAACGTCTGCAAAATCATCTTTCGTCTCTCGAAAATCTGTCCGATACGCTTCGCATCGAACTGGGAGCCAAAGAGGCTGATCAAAGTCGTCTGATGAATGAAATGAGCGAAATGCGTCGGGAACGGAAAGATGCATCTGCGCGCTATAATGAGGTTTCGACGCAATTGACCGCAGCACAAACAGAACTGAAAACTGAAAAGCGCCGTAATGCGGAGTTGCAACAGAAGCTGGACAAGCTGATTTCAGAGTTTTCGGATGCGCAGGAGCGGCTTGAACGCCATATGCGCAGTGGTCCCACACCCGGCGCACAGCCTGTTATGTCGGTAGACATGGTCAAAGAAAACGCGATTCTTCGGGAAGAAATGGCGGCTTTGGCCGCACGGATGGTTGCGGCAACTGCCGAAAAGGAAGGTGAGGACTCACCTATCCCTGCGCTTATCAAAGAAGACAGCTCTGAAAAGAGTGATAAAGCACGACCCAAGAGCCTTGCATCGCGGATTCGCGAGTTGCGCTAGAGCCTATCGCGCTTAGTCGCCCCCAATATGCTCGCTCTATCTTCTTGTTTTAAGCATGATCCCACGCAAAACGGTTTCGCACTTTTGCTGGAAATGCCTTAAGCGCTGTCATTCCTATTCCTATAATCAGAATTGACCAACGAAAAACCCCGGCCAGTTGACCCAGCCGGGGCTTAATTTGCGTTTCTGCCTTTTCCGAAGAATCGGGCAGACTCTTAGTGTCTGTATTGCTGGATTCGTGTCGTCCTGAGACCGGCGAGACCATGCTCATCGATCGAGGATTGCCAACCCAGAAATTCCTCCACCGTCAATGTATAACGCTGGCATGCTTCCTCAAGACTGAGAAGCCCACCGCGAACAGCGGCGACAACTTCAGCCTTTCGGCGAATGACCCAGCGCCTTGTATTGGCGGGGGGGAGGTCAGCGATGGTCAGCGGGCTGCCATCGGGACCAATAACATATTTTATACGCGGTCTTGCCAGATCGGTCATTGTACTCTCTACACAACACTCAAGGACCTAATCGAGATTGAGACTAACCGCACAGCTTTAAGAATTACCTAAACTGCTGGTAACTCTCTGGTAACACTTGCAAAAAAAAGCCTTATTTAGAGAGAAAGTTTTAAAAAGGCGCCTTTTCCCGCCCTTTGCCTGAAGGATTCACGCGAAATTGTGACCGCATGGCTGCAAAATGCGCCTTGTTTTTACTGCGACATCTTGGCAAGTACCCCCTATGTGACCTATATAAGGCGCAAATCTGAACTTTGAGAAGCAGGGCCTTTGCCCGGAAGCTGGATTTAATCATGAGCCTGAACAGCCTCGATCTGCCGGGAAAGCCGGAAGACACGCGCGTTGTCGTTGCCATGTCGGGTGGCGTCGATTCCTCTGTTGTGGCCGGTATCCTCAAACGTGAAGGCTATGATGTTGTTGGTGTAACGCTGCAGCTTTACGATCATGGCGCGGCTGTGCATCGCGCTGGTTCGTGCTGTGCGGGGCAGGATATCGAAGATGCCCGTCGCGTTTCAGAAAGCCTCGGCATTCCACATTATGTGCTGGATTATGAAGCGCGTTTCCGTGAAGCCGTGATCGATCCATTTGCGAATTCCTATGTGAGCGGTGAGACACCGATTCCTTGCGTTTCCTGCAATCAGACTGTCAAATTCGCCGATCTGTTGCAGACGGCACGCGAACTGGGGGCAGATGCACTGGCGACCGGGCATTATATCCGTAGCCGTATCAATGGCGATCACCGTGCGATGTTCCGCCCGGTCGATACGGACCGCGATCAGAGCTATTTCCTGTTTGCGACCACGCAGGAGCAGATTGATTATCTGCGCTTCCCACTTGGGCATTTGCCGAAGGCGCAGGTCCGCGAAATTGCTGAAGAAATGGGCCTGACGGTTGCCAAAAAGCAGGACAGTCAGGACATTTGCTTTGTTCCACAGGGCAAATATTCCGACATTATTTCCAAGCTGAAGCCGGAAGCTGCGACGCCGGGCGATATTGTTCATATTGATGGGCGTGTGCTGGGTCGCCATGAAGGGATTGTGCATTATACCGTTGGTCAGCGTCGTGGAATCGGCGTTGCAACAGGTGAGCCGCTTTATGTTGTGCATCTTGATGCTGCCAATACGCGGGTGATTGTTGGCCCGCGCGAGGCACTTGAAACGCACAAGGTGTTTTTGCGCGATGTGAACTGGCTTGGCGATGATGCGCTTGACGCACTCCCCGAAGGGGGCGTCGAAGTGTTTGCCAAGGTTCGTTCAACGCGTCCACCGCGTCCTGCCGTGCTGCATCATAGAGATGGCAAGACCTGGGTCGAGCTGGTGGATGGCGAAAGCGGTATCGCACCCGGTCAGGCCTGTGTCCTTTATTCGGACGACAGCAATACGGCGCGGGTATTTGGCGGTGGCTTTATTGGTCGCTCCGAACGTGAACCACGGGCGGAAGAAATGCTGCGCCGTCTGGCTGCCAATGCCGGCAATGTTTCAGCGGCCTGAGTGCTGTTGTTCTTGCTTGAATATGAAAGCCTCCGGCATTTGCCGGAGGCTTTTTTGCGGTCAGGTAAACTTACTAAAGCGGGAGAGGGCAATCCCGGAGGCCGTGGCGACGTTAAGGCTGTCAAAGCTTTTGGACATAGGAATGCGCGCACCGGTCAGTCGTTCGAGTAGATGCGCTGGAAGTCCGTCACCTTCCGTGCCAAGCAGCAGCGCCTGACGTTTATGCTGCGGTGCCTGATAGATATTCATTTCAGCGGATGGACTGAGCGCCAGGATATCGAATTGCGCTGCTTGCAACGCTGCGACAATCGTTTCAATGGATGCGCCGTGAAAATAGGGGACTTTCAGCGTCGCTCCGACAGAAACACGGATCGCTTTTCGGTAAAGCGGATCGCAACAGGTTTCATCCATCAGAACACTGTCAGCTTCGAAAGCTGCGGCATTGCGAAAGATCGAGCCGAGATTGTCGTGATTGGATATGCCGCATAAGACAACGACCAGCGATGTTTCTGGCAACTGGCTGATTATTTCGCCAAGTTCTGATTGCGGTTTGCGGCGTCCGACGCCCAAAATTCCGCGATGGACGTGAAAGCCGGCCACTTCGTCCATGACTGACTGCGGAACAGAATAGACCTCGACACCGGCTGGCAGATGATCAAGCTGTTCGCGAAGGCCGTTCAGACGATTTTCCAGAACAAGCAGCGATTCCGTTTCAAAACGGGCCGATTCTGAAAAGAGAACATTCAGAACGACTTTGCCCTCAGCAATAAAACGCTGATGGCGACCGATCAGATCTTTTTCACGTATGTTTTTGTAGGGAGACAGGCGCTGATCGCCAGGATCAGAAATTTCTACGACAAAGTCGTGCGATCCGGTTTGGGATTCCTTCATCGCACGACTTATGCCTCATAGGATGTGCTACTGGTGAACGACCGCCGCCATTTCACGTCGACGCGGTGTTGGACTCATATACAGACTTGAAAGCGTAGACAACATCAGTTCGATATGCGGCGATGAAACGATGTAATAGATCGTTTGAGCATCGCGTCGCGTCGATACGAGATTAAGGGCTCGTAGCTTGGCAAGGTGTTGCGAAAGTGCGGATTGGCTAAGATCAATAGCCTTGGCCAAGGCGCCGACTGACATTTCATTGTGCAAAAGCTTGCATAAAATGAGCAGTCGCTTGTTGTTTGCAAGTGCTGATAAGAAATCGGCAACTTGATCTGCATTATCTATTAAATCAATAAAATTATTATCTGTAGTCATTCGCGGTCATACCCCCGTAAGACTGCATCGGTTAAAAAAATGCCCGCCACTTTTTAGTGTGGCCGACAATTCAAAACTAATACTATATTGATAAATTGAAAAGCCCTTGCTTATATTCGTAGACATAAAAGGTTTGTATATATGTCCCAAAACTTTTGGCTTTTTGTTTCAGGCGCAATCTTTCAGCCGCTTGGCAAGCGCGTCGCTGCACTTTTCGATGGAATCGCAGGGGGATGAAAAATGCTCGCGGACAATTTGATCACCATTGGCGAGATTAAAGCCATCAGGATCTAAGCCTGTTATTTTCCAATTTGCCAAGCTGTCTTTAATACCAGCTATATAGGCTTTAATCGCGGGAGCGTACTGCTGGTTGAGTATCTCGAGCGCTTGTTGCTCGCCTGATGCTATCGCTTTAGAGGCGGACTGGTCGCTGATTAAATCGTCATGCGTTAGATCAAAAGCTCTGCCAAACCCCCCGTTCAAACTAGCGGTTTCCACGTTTAGCCGGAAGAAAATGAAGTCGCCTAAATCGACGTAAAGCTTGCCCTTTGGATTGTGATTGAGATAGCGCCGCCGAATTTGGGGATATTCCGGCGAATTGCGGTCCACTTTTTCAGCTTCGCAGTGAAGTGTTACGCGCGCGTGCGCCAGCGGATCACCTTTGCCCACTTCGCCCAAAAGCAACGAACAGGAAGGATGCGCAATGAGGCTGGGCGTGTGTGCCGCAAGGCCTGAGACAAGAATGATCGGCGTTCCATCCGTATCCGTTGCAACAGCAACACGCGTTGCGATTGGCTTGCCGGTTTTTGCGTCGAGAACGGCCAGTGCGCCATAGCGTGATACCCGTAACATAGTCAGCGCAAGCTGAATTGCTTCGGGCGTCGTGGGGCGAATGGGATTGATCTCTGGCATTGCAACGGGTCCTCGTTCGAATATGTTTTGATTACAGCATAAGTCCTGCCGGAGCGAAACGAGGATTGATAAGATTATGCTTAATTTGCGTGATTGCATCGAAATGAAAACAGTCTCACGGCTGCTGCACCGAGACTGCATGTCAAAAATGAGAAAACCGTACCTCTTTCATATTCGTTAGAAGGCAATGCTGGAGATGTGTTTCGCCCCTGGGGACAGGCATCGTAACAAAGCAAATAATATTATAAATAATCCGTGCTTAGCGCAATTTTCTATAAAATAATAAGATTGAGAAATGAAAATCTAATTCGATCCGCCAAAAACAGTTGAGAATGCGACATTATTTTAAAAATTCCGCTTGCATTGTGACATGGCAAGCGTTTCGATAAGAGCAGGTTGCGTGCTTAGGGTGCGCGCAATAATATTTCCGTGGAGGCGGGCACCAAATGAAATTTTATAAAACACTCCTGGCGGCAACGGCAGTTGTCGCTCTCATGAGCGGCGCGGCATCGGCAAAGACCTTTGTTTATTGCTCGCCTGCATCGCCTGAGGGCTTCGATCCGGCAGCTTACACAGGCGGTGATACGTTTGATGCGTCCGCGCATCCTGTCTATAACCGTCTTGCAGAATTCAAGAACGGCACGACGGAAGTTGTACCGGGCCTTGCTGAAAGCTGGGACGTTTCTGAAGATGGTAAGGAATACACCTTTCATTTGCGCAAGGGTGTCAAGTTCCATTCGAGTGACAATTTCACGCCAAGCCGTGATTTCAACGCCGATGATGTGATCCTGTCCTTTGACCGCATGGGCAACAAGGAAAATCCTTGGCACGAATATACAGCGGGGATCACCTACGAATATTTTGATTCCATGGAAATGGGGTCACTGATCAAGGAAATTCAGAAGATCGACGACAACACGGTCAAGTTCGTGCTGAATCGCCCTGAAGCCGCATTCCTTGCCAATATTGCGATGCCTTTCGCTTCGATTATCTCGAAGGAATACACGGACAAGCTTACAGCGGATGGCAAGCAGTCGGATCTCAATCAGGTTCCGGTTGGCACTGGTCCCTTCCAGTTTGTTGCTTACCAGAAAGACGCAGTTGTTCGCTTCAAGGCTAACCCGGACTATTGGGGTGGAAAGCCAAAGATCGACGATCTCGTCTTTGCAATCACCACTGATCCTGCCGTTCGCGCGCAGAAGCTCAAGGCTGGCGAATGCCACCTGATGTCTTATCCCGCACCTGCTGACATCAAGGGTCTTCAGGCTGATAAGAACCTCAAGGTTGACGAACAGGCCGGCCTGAACGTTGCTTACTTCGCCTACAACACGATGGTCGCTCCATTTGATAAGCCAGAAGTGCGCAAGGCGCTCAATCAGGCTGTCAACAAGCAGGCGATCATCGATGGCGTTTATGAAGGTCAGGGCCAAGTTGCCAAGAACCCGATCCCACCGACAATGTGGGGCTATAACGACAAGATCGAAGACGACAAATACGATCCGGAAGCTGCCAAGAAGGCTCTTGAAGCGGCTGGCGTCAAGAATCTGAAGATGAAGCTGTGGGCGATGCCTGTCAGCCGTCCTTACATGCCAAATGCGCGCCGTACAGCTGAACTCATGCAGTCCGATCTCGCCAAGGTTGGCGTGGATGCGGAAATCGTTTCGATGGAATGGGGTGAATACCTCAAGAAGTCGGGCGAAAAGGACCGCGACGGCGCTGTTATCCTTGGCTGGACCGGCGATAATGGCGATCCGGACAACTTCCTCGGCACGCTTCTCGGCTGCGCTGGCGTTGGCTCGAACAACCGTGCTCAGTGGTGCTATCAGCCATTTGAAGACCTGATCCAGAAGGCAAAGGTTTCGACGAACCACGACGAACGTGTGAAGCTTTATGAAGAAGCTCAGGTGATTTTCAAGGAGCAGGCTCCATGGAACACCATTGCGCATTCGACGGTTTTCGTGCCGATGTCGGCCAAGGTTACCGGCTTCAAGCAGAGCCCGCTTGGCGATTATCGCTTCGACGAAGTTGATATCGCAGAGTAAAATTTAACAACACCAGCGGCCGGGTGTGGAGGTTTCCTCCGCACCCGGTCGGAGTTTTTGTATGTTTCGTTTTGTATTAAACAAACTTCTTTATCTGATACCGACGTTTATCGGCATCACGATTGTCGCTTTCGCTTTCGTTCGCGTGTTGCCGGGGGATCCTGTCCTTCTGATGGCGGGCGAGCGCGGCGTCAGTCCTGAGCGCCATGCGCAGCTATTGTCCCAGCTCGGGTTTGATAAGCCCATTTGGGAGCAATATCTTCACTATGTGTGGAACCTCCTGCATGGTGATTTCGGGCAGTCGCTTGTAACGAAAAAGCCAGTGCTGGATGAGTTTTTCTCCCTGTTCCCCGCGACGGTTGAACTTGCAGTCTGCGCCATTATCGTTGCCGTTGCATTGGGGATTCCCGCAGGTGTTTTTGCTGCTGTAAAGCGCGGTTCCTGGTTCGATCAGGGCCTGATGGGCATTTCGCTTGTTGGCTATTCGATGCCGATTTTCTGGTGGGCCTTGCTGCTGATCATCCTGTTTTCAGGTGTTTTGCAATGGACGCCGGTTTCGGGTCGTATCTCGTTGCTTTACTACTTCCCGCCTGTGACCGGCTTTATGCTGATTGACAGCCTGTTGTCTGGCCAGAAAGGCGCGTTTGCTTCCGCAGCTTCACACCTCATTTTGCCGACCATTGTGCTTGCAACCATTCCACTTGCGGTCATTGCGCGCCAGACCCGTTCGGCGATGCTTGAAGTGCTCGGTGAAGATTATGTGCGCACCGCACGTGCAAAGGGTCTGCCGCTTCGTCGCGTGATCGGCCTTCACGCGCTGCGCAATGCGATGATCCCGGTGATCACGACGATTGGCCTGCAGGTTGGCGTGCTGATGGCAGGGGCGATCCTGACGGAAACCATTTTCTCATGGCCCGGTATTGGCAAATGGATGCTCGATTCCATTTTCCGTCGTGACTATCCGGTCGTTCAAAGCGGTTTGCTCATCATTGCGTTCATGATCATGATCGTAAACCTGATCGTTGATCTGCTTTACGGTCTTATCAATCCGCGTATCCGGCATAAGTGAGGGTATCATGACACACTCAGCAATTCAGCCGGAAGCCGCAAACGACGTCGGAAAAATCCGCGCGTTGAAAGATTTCTGGTTCTATTTCAGCGTCAACCGCGGCGCTGTTCTTGGTCTTTTCGTATTTCTTGCGATTATTCTGGTTGCGATTTTCGCGCCTTTAATTGCACCGCATAATCCGGTCGAACAGTTTCGGGATTTTGTTAAGGTCCCGCCGTTCTGGGAGCAGGGCGGGACGACGCAGTTTCTTCTGGGCACAGATGCGGTGGGTCGCGATATCCTGTCCCGCCTGATTTATGGCGCACAATATTCGCTGCTCGTAGGCTTTGTGATCGTCATCATTTCGATGTGCCTTGGGATCACCATCGGCCTCATCTCCGGTTATTTCGGTGGTGGCGTTGATACGATCTTCATGCGCATTATGGATGTTATTCTGGCCTTTCCATCGTTGTTGCTGGCACTGGTGCTGGTGGCCATTCTCGGACCGGGTCTGATCAACGCAATTCTCGCAATCACGCTTGTGCTGCTTCCGCATTTTTCGCGTCTGACCCGTGCGGCGGTGATGGCTGAAAAGGAGCGCGAATATGTGACTGCGTCTAAGCTCGCGGGCGCAAGCAAGTTGCGTCTGATGTTCAAGACGATTCTTCCAAACTGTCTTGCGCCTCTTGTGGTTCAGGCAACCATGTCGTTCTCCAACGCTATTTTGGACGTTGCAGCGCTTGGCTTCCTTGGCATGGGTGCGCAGCCGCCGACACCGGAATGGGGCACGATGCTCGCGGAAGCGCGTGAGTTCATTCTGAGTGCCTGGTGGATTGTGACTTTCCCCGGTCTTGCGATCCTGATCACCGTTCTCGCGATCAATCTGATCGGCGATGGTCTGCGCGATGCGCTTGATCCGAAACTGAAGAGGAGCTGATCGATGGCTTTGCTTGATATCAAGAATCTCACGGTTTCGTTTGAAACATCCACCGGGCCTTTCAAAGCAGTCGATGGCATCGACATCTCGGTGGATAAGGGCGAAGTCCTTGCTATCGTGGGTGAGTCGGGTTCGGGTAAGTCGGTTGGTATGCTTGCAGTCATGGGTCTGCTGCCCAAAACTGCCACGGTGACCGCCGACAGGATGATGTTTGACGGCAAAGACTTGCAGGCAATGTCTGACAAGGAGCGCCGTCAGATCATCGGGCGTGATATTTCGATGATCTTTCAGGAACCGGTTGCGAGCCTTAATCCGTGTTTCACGGTCGGCTATCAGCTTGAGGAAGTGCTGAAGCAGCATATGGGGTTGAGAGGTTCGGCCAGTCGCGCACGCGCGATTGAACTTCTTGAACTGGTCGGCATTCGTGATGCGGGCGAACGCCTGTCGAGCTTTCCGCACCAGATGTCGGGTGGCCAGTGCCAGCGTGTGATGATCGCGATTGCGATTGCGTGCAATCCAAAGCTGCTGATTGCGGATGAGCCGACAACTGCGCTTGATGTGACGATCCAGAAACAAATTCTTGATCTGTTGATGCGTCTCCAGGTCGAGCATGGCATGGGTCTCATCATGATCACGCATGATATGGGCGTTGTTGCGGAAACGGCTGACCGTGTGATCGTTCAGTATAAGGGCCACAAGATGGAGGATTCTGACGTCTTGTCGCTGTTTACAGAGCCTAAGCACCCTTACACACGCGCGCTGCTTTCGGCCCTGCCAGAAAATGCGACCGGTGATCGTCTGCCGACGGTTTCCGACTTTGTGTATCAGAACAGTGCGGCAGGAGAAGCGTGATGAGCGAGATTGTTCTCGAAGCGCGCGACATCAAGCGCGATTACCATGTTGGTGGCGGTCTCTTTGGCAAGCCGAAAGTTGTCCATGCCGTAAAAGGCGTGAGCTTCAAGGTTGAGAAGGGTAAAACGCTGGCAATCGTTGGCGAATCGGGTTGTGGCAAGTCAACGCTTGCGCGCATTCTGACGATGATTGACCCGCAGACATCCGGCGAATTGCTGATTGGTGGACAGGACGTCAATATTGCCCGTGATGGTCTGACCGCCGAAATGCGCCAGAAGGTGCAGATCGTGTTCCAGAACCCTTACGGCTCGCTCAACCCACGCCAGAAGATCGGTGATGTGCTGGCGGAGCCTCTGCTGCTCAATACCAAGATGTCAGCAGCGGAACGCCGTGAAAAAGCAATGGAAATGCTGCTCAAGGTTGGTCTTGGCAAAGAGCACTTCAATCGCTATCCGCACATGTTTTCGGGCGGCCAGCGTCAGCGTATCGCGATTGCACGTGCCTTGATGCTCAATCCGAAGCTGCTCATTCTTGATGAGCCGGTTTCGGCACTTGATCTTTCGGTGCAGGCGCAGGTGCTTAATATTCTTGCGGATTTGCAGGAAGAGTTTGGCCTGACTTACGTGTTTATAAGCCACGATCTCTCGGTTGTGCGTTATATCGCTGACGATGTGATGGTGATGTATTTTGGTGAGGTTGTTGAGTACGGCTCGCGTGATGACGTCTTCAACAATCCACAGCATGACTACACGAAGAAGCTTTTTGCAGCCACACCGCGTGCCGATGTGGATGCGATCCGCGCCCGTGTTGCAGCGCGTGCGGCAGCACGAGAATCAGCAAGGGCGTAAAGCCTTTTATCGATAATAAAAACGCCGCCCTTTGAGGCGGCGTTTTTGTTTGTTTTTTGTCTTGTTTATCGCTGTTGGTGCCACGCGAGCGCGCGCACAATGTCATCCGCATTGACCTTGCCGATGATGGCGCCGTTTTCGACGATGCCCACATCGCCGCTGCTGTCTGCAACAGCACTCATCAACTCGCGCACAAGCGTCTCACGGCGTGTGGTGGCGGCAAAGGGGCGGGGTGCCGCGTTCCGGTCAAAAGGTGTCATGATATCGCCTGCGCGCAAGACACCAAGCGGGTTCATATGGGCGACAAAATCCGCTACATACTGATTGGCAGGCTGCAAGAGAATTTGCTGCGGTGTGCCGCACTGGACGATTCGCCCCCCTTCGAGGATGGCAATGCGGTTGCCGATTTTCATCGCTTCATCGAGATCGTGACTGACGAAAACAATGGTCTTCTTGAGCCGCGACTGGAAGGTCAGAAGCTCATCCTGCAAACGTGTGCGGATCAGCGGATCGAGCGCTGAAAAAGGCTCGTCCATCAGCAGGATCGGCGCGCCGGTTGCAAAGGCGCGGGCCAGGCCCACGCGCTGCTGCATGCCGCCGGAAAGCTCGCTTACTTTGCGGCTGGCCCAATCCTGAAGACCCACCAGCTCAAGCTGCTGGCGTGCTTGTGCAAGCCGTTCCTGCTTACCCATGCCGGATATTTCGAGACCAAAGGCCACGTTCTCTTCAACGCTTCGCCATGGCAGCAGGCCAAACTGCTGAAAAACCATGGAAACGAGTTCGGTTCGAAGATGCCGCAATGTCTTGCGGTCTGCTTTTCCCACGTCAAATGTACGTTCGCCATCACGGATCAAAACGCGGCCTCGTGAAATCGGATTAAGGCGATTGATGGCGCGCAGAAGCGTCGATTTGCCCGAGCCCGACAATCCCATCAGGACAAGAATTTCGCCTTCCTGAATGTTGAGCGAGCAATCATGCACGCCCAGAACGAGATCGGTTTCAGCCTGAATTTCTGAGCGCGATGCCCCGCGATCAGCCAGTTCCAGCGCGCTATCGACATTTTTGCCAAAAATGATGCTGACATCTTCTACAGAAATGATCGTCATAGTCGACTCTCCTATTTTTCGCGCCCGGCGCGGAAGATGCGGTCGAGCACAATGGCAACCACGACGATAACGAAGCCCGACTCAAAACCGAGCGAAGTGTTAACCGAGTTGAGAGCGCGAACCACTGGAACGCCAAGTCCATCAGCCCCCACAAGCGCTGCAATCACCACCATGGAGAGTGACAGCATGATCGTTTGTGTCAGGCCTGCCAGAATTTGCGGCATCGCATAGGGCAATTCGATCTTCCAGAGAAGTTGTCGGCGAGATGCGCCGAAGGCTTCACCGGCTTCAATCAGAGCGGAAGGCGTGGACGAAATGCCCAAATGTGTAAGACGTACTGGCGCGGGCAAAACAAAGATCGCCGTTGCCAGAAGTCCCGGCACCATGCCGATGCCGAAGAAGACGATGGCCGGGATCAGATAGACGAATGTTGGCAGCGTCTGCATGAGATCGAGAATGGGCCGCATAACAGCATAAAGCGTAGGGCGGTGTGCGGCTGCAATGCCAAGCGGCACACCGATTGCCATACAAAGAAAACAGGCTGATAGAACCAGCGTCAGCGTTTTAAGTGTCGCGTCCCAATAGCCCTGATTGATGATGAACAGAAAGCCGATGATGGTGAGGATCACCACGGATATGCGGCGCTGTATAAACCAGGCTATGGCTGCAAAAATGAGGATCAGAACAAGCGGGTGCGGCAGTTGCAACAGGTACAGCAAGCCATCAATAAGCCACTGCATGACAGCGGCCAGCGTATCAAAAAAGCCGCCCATATTGTCTGTAAGCCAGTCGACCACCGACTTTGCGGTGGGTCCGACCGGAATTTTATAATCCGTCAGCCAGTTCAACGATTGTGACTCCTGCTGCGTGCTTTCTGGTTTTCATCTTGTGCAAAAGAGTAGGCCGCGGGGTCCCGCGGCCTTTTTATGCGTGAACGTTACAGGCCGAGTGTCGCTTTCACAGCTGGCAGACCTTCCTTGCCGTCAACGGTTGTGACGCCATCAAGCCATTTGTCGAGGACAGCAGGATTCGCCTTGAGCCATGCGGTTGCAGCTTTCGCCGGTTCTTCGCCATCATCCAGAATCTTGCCCATGATCTCGTTTTCCATTTCAAGCTGGAATTCGAGATTGGTCAGGAATTTGCCGACATTGGGGCATTCCTGCGCATAGCCTGCGCGGACATTGGTTTCGACCGTTGCGCCACCGAGATTCGGCCCAAAAAAATCATCGCCGCCGGTGAGATAAGCGATTTCAAAGCGCTTGTTCATCGGATGTGGCTCCCATGCGAGGAAGACAATCGGGTCTTTGCTTTTAATGCTGCGTGCGACCTGCGCCAGCATTCCCTGTTCAGAAGATTCCGCCAATTCAAACGATTTCAGACCAAACGCATCCTTGGTGATCATGTCGAGGATGAGACGGTTGCCGTCATTGCCCGGCTCGATGCCGTAAATCTTGCCGCCGAGCTTATCCTTGAAAGTGGCAATGTCCTTGAAGTCCTTCAGACCTTCGTCATAGGCATATTTCGGCACAGCCAGCGTATATTTTGCGCCCGTCAGGTTTGTGCGCAGCGTCTCGACGCTTTTGTCATCAAGATATGGTTTGAGATCTGCGCTCATGGACGGGTTCCAATAGCCGAGGAACACATCGATGTCCTTCTTGCTCAGCGACGCATAGGTCACAGGCACGGAAAGAACCTTGATGTCGGTCTTGTAGCCAAGGCCTTTGAGAATTTCTGTGGCGACAGCGGTGGTCGAGGTGATGTCGGTCCAGCCAACATCGGAGAAGCGCACCGTTGAGCAGCTCTCAGGCTCGGCAGCCTGGGCTGCTGCGGGAATCGCAAAAATTGCTGTGGTGATAGCCAGCATATTCAGGGCGCGTTTCAGCGAAGGCGTCGATGTGGACTTCATTTTTCTCTCCATTAACCGGGCCGTTTTGACGGTTGATTGTTTTTCCGGTTCCAGCTTTTAGCAAACACCAAAGATTTCGCCGATCAAGTACCATTGCGGCGAAAATATTTCTGATTGCGACTTTCGGGGGCGTTGTACTCGTTTTTCTGGACCGGCAGGTAAAAAATTCGGCACATAAAGCGTTCTGGCCGAAGCAGGGTGAAGTGGCGCCATGTTACCCACCGCTTGTTTCGTTTCAACCCTCGCAACAGGAAAAGCTTCGATAATTGGCGTGAGACGCTGCTCAATGGTTGTCGAAAAGCCAGCCACACTCTATTTGAGGAGGGTAAAAGTTGTCAGCGCATGCTGGCCAGTGCTGGACGGGTTTTTTACCCCGCCATTGCCGGTAAGGTAAAAGTGTCAGAGAGCCTGTCATTGCAGGCAACAGGAAGGACTTGATACAGTGTGGAATGCAGTTCGGGGCGTTTTCTCCTTCCTTGGCCGTTTTATCGCGGCATTGGCACGATTGATCGCGGTTCCGCTTGGCGCTCTTTGGAGGCTTTTTATGAAGCTCGGAAATTTGTGGAAACTTGCCGTTGCAGTGGTCGTGATCGGCTTTGGTGGCCTTTATGCCTATTTTATCTGGCAAACACAGGCCTGGACAAATTTCAATCCAGACTATCCGGCCAAGTATAGCTATCAGGATGCGGTTACGCCTGGCGAGCAGGTTCAGAATACGCCTGTACCGCTTGCGGCAACACAGGAACCTGTAACGGCAACGCCGTCCGAAAGCAGCATCAGCGGAACAGACACTACGCCTGCCGCTGGCGATGCCGACACGGCAACACAGCCTGATAGTCAGCCTCAAACGCAGCCGATGCAGGCCGCACAGATCCCTTCGACTGCGCGCAAGTGCTCGCCATCGGCCATTGCCGAAGTCGCTGCTGATCTCACGGATTTCAACGTCAATCAGAATGCATGGATTTCTTCCATGCTGCTTTACAAACTTGGTTTTTTCGGCCTCGACTGGGACCGGACGCCGTTCCTGGATAACAAGGCTTCGTTCCAGCGCGGCATCAATTCAGCGGTGCGCCGTACCGCCATTGAACTGGTGGATAATATTGGTCGTCTGCGTGGTACATCGCAGATTGATAGCGATCTGCAAAAGGCACGCGGCAACCTCCAGTTTGCAGAGGATGCGTGGTATTTTGGTCTGAGCCCCTTTGGTCCCAAGACCCCGACGCCAAGCTACTATCGTTCGGCGATCAAGGATCTGCGCTCCTTCAATACGCGGCTTGAAAACTGTCAGGCGACGTTTGATGCACGTGCAGACAATCTGATCCAGTTTGTTGATCGTATTGCCAGTGATCTTGGCTCAACCTCTGCGATCCTCAAGGATCGCGCCGAGAATTATCATGCCGGTTGGTTTGATACCCGTGCCGATGATCGCTTCTGGTTCGCCTATGGTCAGCTCTACGCCTATTACGGTTTGCTGCGTGCGGCGCATTCGGATTTCCGTGCTGTGCTGGCGGAGAAGCATCTTGACGGTGTTTGGGACGAAATGGAAAAGCAGTTGCGTTCGGCGCTTGATATGCAGCCATTCATCGTTTCCAACGGCAGCCCGGATGCATGGTTTACCCCGTCGCATCTGACAACTATGGGCTTTTACATATTGCGCGTTCGCTCCAATCTGGTGGACATCAAGCAAGTCTTGGAGCGATAGTCTTTAATGGAATTGCCATCACGACTGCGACAGTCCGTCGATGCTGCGCTTGAGGGCGTGGCATTGGCTGATCTGAAACGCGCTTCCGATATGCTGTCGCGTCGTTATCGTGCGGAAACGCGCGATGGGCGGCTGCATATTTCGGATGAGCTTGCTGCAAAAGCTTATCTGGCTGCACGACTGCCTGCGACCTATGCCGCCGTCCGTGCGAGTTTAGAGAGTGTTGCAGAGGTATGCCCTGATTTTGCACCGCAGACCATGCTGGATGTCGGCTGCGGGCCGGGGACGGCCCTATGGGCTGCGCGCGAATGCTGGCCTGATTTATCATCTGCTACCATGATCGAGGCAAGCCCGGCCATCCGCGCGGTTGGAAGCAAGCTTGCCGAAAATATCGGTCTTGATACGGAATGGCGCGCGGGTGATCTGATTAAGGAAAAGCTTGATTTTCCAAAGGCTGATCTTGTGACGATTGCCTATGTTCTGGATGAGCTGGCGCCTCTCGATCGACAAACACTCATTGAGAAACTTTGGGTATCGGCCCGACAGAGCTTTGTTATTGTCGAACCGGGGACGCCTGCTGGCTGGCAACGTATTCTGGACGCGCGCAAGGTGCTTATCGCCAAAGGCGCTTACATTGCAGCGCCCTGTGCTCACCAGCTTGAGTGTCCACTGATTGCACCGGACTGGTGCCATTTTTCGCGCCGCGTTGCGCGTTCGCGTATTCACCGTCTGACCAAAGATGCGGAAGTGCCGTGGGAAGATGAGAAGTTCATCTATCTGGCAGCGACACGTGATCCATCCCTTCATGCTTCTGCGCGGGTGATCGCACCGACGCGTGTCGGTGGCGGCAAGGTCTCAATCAAACTTTGTAATGAGAGTGGATCTTCGGAAGAACGCCTTGTGACCAAGCGTGACGGCGAGCTTTTCCGCTGGGCTCGCCGTGCTGATTGGGGTGACGCTTATTTATGACGCCTGAAGCGCTGTTTGTGCTGCGGGTCTGTTGATGATGAACACCATTGCCGCCGCTGCAAAGCACAGGGCTCCTGCAAGGATGAGAGCTGGCAGGTAGCTGTCATAATCGGTGCGGACAAAGCCCGCGAAGGCTGCTGCGGCTGCTGCTCCCACCTGATGGCCTGTGAATACCCAGCCGAAAACCATTCCAGCTTTTTCGGGGCCGAATTTTTCAGCGGCAAGCTTCACGGTCGGTGGAACGGTTGCAACCCAGTCGAGGCCGTAGAACACAGCGAAAAGGGCGAGCTCATAAAGCGTGAAATCGGTGAAAGTCAGATAGATCAGCGATAATCCGCGCAGCGCATAGAACCAGAACAGCAGCCAGCGATTGTCGAAGCGATCGGAAAGCCAGCCAGCGCCGATCGTGCCGATCAGATCGAACGCGCCAATGACCGCCAGAATGCCGGCGGCACCGACTGGCACGATGCCGAAATCACCGCAAAGGGCAATCCAATGGGTCTGGATCAGACCGTTGGTTGAAAAGCCGCAGACAAAGAAGGTAATGAACAGCACCCAGAAGGTCGAGGTTGACGATACTTCGCGCAAGGTGATCAGCGGTGACGCAAGCAGCGATGCAAAGCTTTTCTTTGGTTCAGGAGCGGGAAGGGGGGCCGTGCGGCCATAAGGCTTGAGGCCAATATCTGCCGGGTGATCACGCATCAAGGCGAGCACCAGCACCAGTGCTGTCATCAGAAAACCAACAACAATGGTCAAAGATGTGCGCCAGCCAATCGTCTGGCTGACACTTGCAAGAATGGGCATGAAGACAAGCTGGCCGGTCGCATTGCTGGCCGTCATGAGGCCAACCACAAGACCGCGACGCTTTTCAAACCAGCGTGCAGCAACGGTTGCGCCCAGAACGAGTGCAGTCATGCCGGTACCAAGGCCGATTATGATGCCCCAAAGACCGACCATCTGCCATTCTTGCGTCATGAAAATCGACCCGATCAGCCCACAGGCGATCATGACAAGTGCCGTCGCAACGACACTGCGCAAGCCGAACTGGTTCATGAAAGCCGCCGCAAAAGGCCCCATCAGTCCGAAGAGCACCAGACGCAGCGCCATGGCGAAGGAAATATTGGCATTGGTCCAGCCAAATTCTCTCTGAAGCGGTTCAATGAGAATGCCAGCCGAGCCCATTGCCGCAGCGGTCGCAAGCATGGTCACGAATGTGATGGCAGCAACAACCCATCCATAATGGATGTTTCGTTCCTGAAGAAAGCTGGCAAGTCTCGCAGAAATCATCGTCGATGCTTTCGGACGTGGGCTGATGTTTTGAACAGCCGCAAATTGAAGGTCAACCCGGTCGCCAGTTAAAGGCACAATGGGCTTTGGTCATTGTTTTTAGTCAAAGGCACGCAGCAGAGTAAGCAATTGCTCCACGCCTTCATTGCCCAGTTTGGCTTCGATTTCTTCCTGAGCCGCATCCCAAAGTGGTCCGCCTTGTTTGACGAGATCGTGGCCGTGTTCGGTCAGCGTGATCTGGATTTCACGATGGTCTTCGCCGTGCGTCTGTTCGATCAAACCCATACGCTGCAGCACCTTTGCATTGCGGCCCATTGTTGAGCGGTCAAGGTCGGCAAGCCGTGCAAGCTCCGTTAATGAGATAGAGCTTGCACGTGCGATTTTTCGCAGCAAGCTGAACTGCGCGACATTGATGCCAAGCGGTGCCAGCGCCTTGTCATAAACGCCGGACGATTTTCTGGCTGCTTGACGCAGAAGAATGCAGAAACATGGATTCGACATAATGCGGGTATATACCCGTAAATAATTGCTGGCAAGTGCCTTTGGATATTGCCGTCATCTTCACACGGCGATGTGAGACGTTTCCTTGACCTCTTCCATTACAGCGTAAGTGTGGGATTCGCGCACACCTGGCAGGGATAGAAGTGCTTCTGATAAAAAGCGCCGATAGTGATCCATGTCCGCGACACGTGCCTTGATCAGATAATCGAAGCCGCCGGCGACCATGTGGCATTCCATAATGTCGGGGTTGCTGCGCGTAAAGCTGGAGAAGGTCTCAAAGACTTCCGGGGTGGTGCGATCCAGTTTGATCTCAATAAAAACCAGCATTGAGCGATCGAGCATTTTGGGCGACAGGAGGGCTGAATAGCCCAGAATATAACCCTCGCGTGTCAGTCGTTTCACCCGTTCAGCGGTGGCCGTCTGCGAAAGATGAATGCGATCGGCAAGTTCAGTGTTGGTCAGGCGCCCGTTTTCCTGAAGCGCAGACAAAATGTTTTTGTCCATCACATCGAGATTTTTCATCTTGTCCCCATCGACCACCTGCATGGGTGGCTTCTTTGTTTGTTTGCAAATAATCTGCGTACGAAATGAATCTGAATTCCAGGCCGGGCGCAAGGCAAAATTTTTGAAGCATAGTTAAATTACGGCTGCACTACACGGTTTGGTAGAAGGCTACAGCGATAGTCTTGACAGTTGTAGGATGGTGCAATCCATAGCAGTATGTGCGCGTACTGAAAGTGATACTGCACGCATAGCATTCAGGCTTTGCATAATGGCTTTGGGCAGGTGTTATACCCACGGCAGGCCGGAAAAGGTACTCCAGCCTTTAGCCAATTTGTCCGTGTCAAGGACAAGGGAGAATCCGGACTATTTAAAGAAGTCCGGATTTTCTGTTCGTGTTGCTGCTGAAACAGTCGGAACGTTTTTATTTGGTAACTTACTGGCCGCGCTGATAGCGAAGGCGGCTGGTTTTGCGGTTTTAAATTTTCCAGTTGCAAGCGATGCAAGGGAAGGCTAACAGTATCGTCATGAACATTTCGCGCATTGACACAAAAATCTGGTGGTGGGCTCGCTAAAAGCGGCCACGCAGGCGTTTGTGCATTTGCGTTTTAGAAACAGGCCGCTGGGATTATCCGGGCGGCCTTTTTGTTTGGCTGTTTGAATAAGACCGGGTCTTGGAAGTGCTCGATAACGAATAACACTTGGGAATTGCCAGTCATGAATGCGAAGATTGCGGATAGCGAGATATTCACGCACGAGACAGCGGGCGGCATTGTTGTCGAACGCGTGCGCCATCTGACTGCTTATAAGGGAGCCATCGAGACTTATATCGATGCTCTCAATGAGCGGCGGGGCGCGGTCTTTTCGTCCAATTACGAATATCCGGGCCGCTATACGCGATGGGACACGGCAATTGTTGATCCGCCGGTGGTGATCACCTCACGTGCGCGCCAAATGCGGATTGAAGCGCTGAATAAGCGCGGCGTCATCCTGCTGCGTCCGATCCTCAAGACGGTTGAGGCACTTTCCGAAGTGAAGGTCGATAAGGCCGATGAAGATCGCATCGAGCTGACGATTGCCGAGCCTACCGGCACATTTACCGAAGAAGAGCGCTCGCGTATGCCTTCGGTCTTCACCGTGCTGCGTGCAATTGTCGGCCTGTTCTTCTCCGAAGAAGATGCAAATCTCGGCCTTTATGGTGCATTTGGCTATGATCTCGCATTCCAGTTTGATCCGATCCAGTACAAGCTGAAGCGTCCAGACGATCAGCGTGATCTGGTGCTTTTCATTCCTGATGAAATCTTTGTGGCGGATCACTACTCGGCGCGCGCATGGGTGGATCGGTATGAGTTTAGCTGTGGCGGTTCTTCGACGCATGATCTGGCACGCGCTACGCCAGCGCAGCCATTCAAACCTGCTGAGCGTGATCTGCCGCGCGGCGATCACAATCCGGGCGAATATGCCAAGCTGGTTGAACGCGCGAAGGATAGTTTCAAGCGTGGTGATCTGTTTGAAGTTGTGCCGGGACAGACTTTCTATGAGCGCTGCCACACAGCACCTTCGGAAATCTTCCGTCGTCTGAAGTCGATTAATCCATCGCCTTATTCGTTCTTCATCAATCTTGGAGAGAACGAATATCTGGTCGGCTCTTCGCCAGAGATGTTCGTGCGCGTCAATGGTCGCCGCATCGAGACCTGCCCGATTTCGGGTACGATCAAACGCGGTGAAGATGCGATTTCGGATTCTGAGCAGATTCTGAAACTGCTCAATTCCAAGAAAGACGAATCCGAGCTGACCATGTGTTCGGATGTCGATCGCAACGACAAAAGCCGGGTTTGTGAGCCGGGTTCGGTGCGGGTGATCGGTCGTCGTCAGATCGAAATGTATTCGCGTCTGATCCACACGGTTGACCATATTGAAGGCCGTTTGCGTGACGGGATGGATGCTTTTGATGGCTTCCTCAGCCATGCCTGGGCTGTGACTGTGACCGGCGCGCCAAAGCTCTGGGCCATGCGTTTCCTTGAAGAAAACGAGCGCAGCCCGCGTGCATGGTATGGTGGTGCTGTCGGCATGATGCACTTTAACGGTGACATGAATACCGGCCTCACACTGCGCACAATCCGCATCAAGGAAGGTGTGGCCGAAATTCGTGCTGGTGCGACGCTGCTGTTTGATTCCAATCCTGAAGAGGAAGAAGCCGAAACCGAATTAAAGGCATCCGCGATGATCGCTGCTGTGCGTGAAGCGCAGAAGAGCAATCAGGTTGCAGAAGAGCGCGTGGCGGCAAAGGTGGGCGAGGGGATTTCGATCCTGCTGGTCGATCACGAAGATTCCTTCGTGCATACACTCGCTAATTACTTCCGCCAGACGGGTGCAACGGTTGCAACCGTGCGTTCGCCGGTCGCCGAAGAGGTGTTCGACCGCATCAATCCTGATCTTGTCGTGTTGTCGCCCGGACCGGGCACGCCACAGGATTTTGATTGCAAGGCAACCATCGACAAGGCGCGCAAGCGTCAGCTGCCGATTTTCGGCGTCTGCCTTGGCCTTCAGGCGCTGGCAGAAGCCTATGGCGGGACGCTGCGCCAGCTGCGCATTCCGATGCATGGCAAGCCATCGCGTATCCGGGTCTCAAAGCCTGAGCGCATCTTCTCAGGTCTGCCGAAGGAAGTAACGGTTGGCCGTTACCACTCGATCTTTGCCGATCCTGAACGTTTGCCGGATGATTTTCTGGTAACGGCGGAAACGGAAGACGGTGTCATCATGGCCTTTGAACATAAGAAAGAGCCCGTGGCCGCCGTTCAGTTCCACCCGGAATCCATCATGACACTGGGGCATAATGCAGGGATGCGGATGATCGAAAATGTTGTGACGCATCTGGCAGGTAAGCACAAAGCGCGTCGCAGTAATTATTAAACTTGATTTTACGTAACGATCCAAGGACCGGCCATGGTGAAAACTGCGGCCGGTTTTTTCATTTATCGAATTAAAAAACAACGCTTTTTCAGAGCTGCTTTAGGGCGCGTTTCGATCTGATTTTATCAGATCGGCGCTCTAACTCTTTTTACCTTAAGCATAATATTATCGATCCTCGTTTCACTCCGGTCGGATGATGCTTTAGCAAACCATTTGCAAGTGTAATGCATTGCATTCGCAGGAGAAAATTAAATCGCTGAAGTAAAAAAGAGGGTTTCGATTTCGCCATCTTATGCGTTATAGAACGGCAATCGAAAAGGTGTTGACTGGCTTTGCCAGAGTGAATGCGCTGTGAGCTTGATATTAAGCTAGAACCCCGCTGGACGGGATAAGAATTTAAGTATCTGAAGGTTTGTAATGGACGCGAATGTAAAAGTTCGGCGGCTCGCCGCTTGGTCGATTCCTGTTGCGCTGGGCGTGATGGGGCTGAAATATCTGGCCTATGCGCTGACTGGCTCTGTGGCACTTTATTCGGATGCTCTGGAATCTATCGTCAATGTCATCGCGGCAGTTGGGGCGTGGTGGGCGATCAGTGTCAGTCATAAACCTGCAGACGGCAATCATCCTTTTGGACATCATAAGGCCGAGTATATCTCAGCGGTCGTCGAAGGTGTTCTGATCACGATCGCAGCACTTTTGATTGCCAAAGAAGCGTGGTCAGCATTGCAGGCGCCGCACCAGATGGAAGAGCCGTGGCTCGGCCTTGCGATTAATATGGGTGCTGCTGCGATAAATGCCTTCTGGGCCATGCTGCTCATTCGTACGGGCCGCAGTGCGCGTTCACCGGCGCTGGAAGCCGATGGCCAGCATATTATGACTGACGTGTTTACATCGGTCGGTGTTCTGATCGGTCTTGTTGGAGCCGTGGTCACAGGCTGGGCAATCCTTGATCCGTTGCTTGCCATTCTGGTTGCGATCAACATTCTCTGGCAGGGCTGGGGTGTCATCAATAAATCCATACAGGGCTTGATGGATATTGGTGTCGAGCCTGTGGAGGAAATGCGGATTCGCGATGTGATTTCGGCAAATGCCGGCGGTGCGATTGAGGTTCATGATCTCAAGACCCGCATTGCAGGCAGTGTGACCTTCATCGAATTTCATCTGGTTGTGGCCGCTGATATGAGTGTTGGCGACGCGCATATCATTTGCGACCGAATCGAAGATGCGTTGAAGGCACAGATCGACAGTGCGCGCGTCGTGATCCATGTTGAACCGGAGGACGAGGCGAAACTACCGATTGGCACGAGTTCAGTGCCTTTTGCTTAAATCTTTCAGCTGTTACCTATTTTTCACATAAAGAGCTGAAAGACCAAAACCTGCGCTGTGCATATCGGCGTAATGATGCGTGAAATTAAAGTAGTAAAACATGCCCGGCAGGGCTTCACTCGTTGTCCAGAATTTTGCGCCTTCGCCAAAGTCTGAAGCCGCAATATTTGGAAAAATTGTCGGATTGACTTTTGAGCCGTCACAGGCTGCACTTAAAAGTGCTTCTAGTTCTTCGCCGGATGGTAACCGCCAGCCAGCTCCCTTCGTCCGAGCAGCAGAAACTGCATCTGTCTGGGTCATCAAATCAGGTTGGCCTGTGCATCGTGCGAGCGCTTCGTTCCAGGCCATTCCGCTGGCGCAACGCTGCCAGATAAGGCCATTTTTGGTATCAAGAACGGTTTCATTCTTCACTTGCAGGGATGAAGCGCCTGAAACTGTGCAGGCTGCAAAAGCTGGTTGTGTGCAGAGTGCGAACACGGCAAGCGTGGGAATCAAAGTTAAGCGCATTTCAAGTTCCGTTCTTTAAAGGGCGGCGCATAGGCAGGCTTTGCGATGTTTTAGTGGCGGTTACCTGTAAAAAATAAAAGCTGATGGATTTTGTTTTTGCTTGCCGCAGTCTTGCACGTTTCAAACCTCACGTGTAAAAGCGTCTCCATGGTTATGAAGAACGCAACATCTTTGGAACATTACGCAGCCGCTTTGAGCGCGCGCGTGAATGTTTGCGTTCTAAACTCGCTTCTTACCCTCGGCCTTAGCGGCGATCGCCGGGCTCGTTGAAAGGAGCGTCCGGCGGTCGATTGAGGTCCCGCTGACGCATGCTCCTTTCTCAAAATCCGAATTTGAATTTTAAGACGAGATATCCGTGTTGTTACGACAGTGCAGAACTGTTCAGTACGCCGGGAGGATGAGATGACCATGAATCAAAATGTAAACACGCCGAATCCCGCAGCGCAGCATAAAGGTATGCCAGACGCGGCTACTAAATATTCGCCGTTTCCTTACCCAAAGCTCGATGACCGCACATGGCCGTCAAAGCGCATTGAGAAGGCACCAATCTGGTGTTCGGTTGATCTGCGCGATGGCAATCAGGCATTGGTTGACCCGATGGGTCATGATCGCAAGGAACGCATGTTCCGCCTGCTGGTCGATATGGGTTTCCCGGAAATCGAAATTGGCTTTCCATCGGCGTCGCAGACCGATTTCGACTTTTGCCGCTGGGCAATCGAGCAGGGCGACACGCCTGATGACGTTGACTTGCAGGTGCTTGTGCAGTGCCGTCCAGAATTGATTACGCGGACCTTTGAAGCACTGGAAGGTGCGAAGACGCCAATCATACACTTCTACAATTCGACCAGTGAATTGCAGCGTCGCGTCGTTTTCAACAAGGACGTCAAGGGCATCAAGCAGATTGCAACCGATGCCGCAAAGATGATCATGGATATGGCTGCGAAGGCAGGCGGTGGCTATCGCTTCCAGTATTCGCCGGAAAGCTTTACCGGCACCGAGCTGGAAGTGGCGCTGGAAATCTGCAATGCGGTGACAGAAATCGTCAAGCCGACTGCGGAAAACAAGCTGATCCTCAATCTGCCATCGACGGTCGAAATGAACACGCCAAATGTTTATGCCGACCAGATCGAATGGATGTGCCGTAATCTCGACAATCGCGAAAACCTGATCATTTCGCTGCATCCGCACAATGATCGTGGAACGGGTATCGCCGCAACTGAACTGGGCCTGATGGCGGGTGCTGATCGCGTTGAAGGCACGTTGTTTGGCAATGGCGAACGCACCGGCAATGTCGATGTGGTGACGCTGGCGCTCAACATGTATACGCAGGGCATTGATCCAATGCTGGATTGCACAGACATCAATCGTATGAAGGATGTCTACGAATATTCGAACCAGCTGAAGATCGCAGAGCGTCATCCTTATGTTGGCGAACTGGTTTACACCGCTTTCTCAGGCTCGCATCAGGATGCGATCAACAAGGGCATGAAGGTTCGCAAGACCGCCAATTCGCCAATCTGGGAAGTGCCTTATCTGCCAATTGATCCGCAGGATGTTGGCCGCTCCTATGAAGCGATCATCCGCATCAATTCGCAGTCAGGCAAGGGCGGTATCGCTTATATTCTACAGGCTGACTATGGTCTGAACCTGCCGCGCAATTTGCAGGTTGAGTTCCGTGAGATCATTCAGAACATCACGGATGATGAAGGCAAGGAACTGCCATCCAAGCGCATTCATGACGAGTTCCAGAAACTCTATGTTGAGCAGGCGGAGGGTCGTATCAAGTTCGTAGATCACCACACCTATCCTGATCCGGAACAGAAGGGTCGCCGCATCCTGACCGCCGAAATCACCGATAATGGCGTGACGAAGAATATTGAAGGCAAGGGCACAGGCCCAATTGACGGCTTTATTGATGCGCTGTCGAAATATCTCGGTGTGAAGATGTCGGTTGTCGATTATTCCGAGCATTCGCTCAAGCAGGGGTCTGATGCATCGGCAATTTCTTATGTTGAAATTGCCTATCCCGATGGAAAATTGTTCGGCGCTGGTATCAACGACAATATCGTGAGCGCTTCGCTTGAAGCGATTGTCTCGGCGGCCAATCGGGTGATTGGCAAGTGAGTTGAAAGAAAAGGCGGCTTTTATGCCGCCTTTTTTAGAGCGCGTCCCGAAAAGTGTGAAACGGCTTTCGGACAAAGATGCGTGTTAAAATACGCTCTAATAGAGTTTGTCTTCAGAAATTTTGATGATGCGTTCGCTCTCATCTTCAATGCCGTGCTGTTCCCACTGGCATAGCCAGCCGCCTTGCGGCTTCCGATCAACAGCGAAGATGTTATAACGTGCGGGGGGCTTATGCCCGCCGAAATTCTGGCTGGCTGACGGCACACAGATAACCGGCACTTGTCCGGTCGGCCCATTGATATCATAGCGGGTTGCGAGATGTGTATGGCCATGAATGACCAGTTCGGCACCGTGCTTGCGAATGACATTCTGGAAACGACGGATGCCATAAAGCCGCTTATGCGTCGGCGTGGCGCCGCGGATGGGTGGATGGTGGATCATCACAACGCGAAAAAGTCCGCGTGCGCCTGCTTCATCAAGCGCCATGGCAAGGCGCTTGGCCTGCGCGGATTTAAAATCACCACTGGCCATGAAGGGAGCGGTCGCGCGTGCAGACGATACGCCGATTAGCGCCACTGGTCCGCGTTCGCGCATATAGGGAAACACGGGTCGCTTGCCGTGATTATGCACGCCATCGCCACGCATCCATGGCTCCCATTTGCGGCAGGATTTATCCAGCGCACCGGGCACATAGGCATCGTGGTTTCCCGGAACGACAGATACGTTGTCAGGATCGCCCAGTTGCATGAGCCAGTCATGGGCGATGTCGATTTCCAGATTGAGCGCAAGGTTTACCAGATCGCCAGTGACCGCAATATGATCGGGATTTTGCGCCAGCATATCGGCAATCAGATTGTCCAGCACCGTGCCGTGCATCGCGTTTTTACGGTTACGCAGCCAGTTGATATAACCTGTGATACGTTTCGACGCCAATTCGCGATAGCGAATGCGGGGGAGAGGCGACAGATGGATGTCGGAAATATGGGCAAGACGAAACATATAATTGGTGTACTGTATTATTTTTTAAATCGAAACCGTGTTTAGCGACTTTTTGTTGATGACTTTGCTTCAATGATTTTATCAGGAATATTTGCTCAGGATCGACGGTATGCCCTTCCGCCACTTTTTATTTCATACCTATTTTTTGCTTACGCGCCCGATGACACTGGGTGTCAGGGCAGTTGTATTTGATGAGAAAAAAAACTCTGTTTTTTTGGTCAAGCATACTTACGTACCCGGCTGGCAATTGCCAGGCGGCGGCGTTGATCGTGGCGAGACATTTGCGCAGGCACTGGAAAAGGAGCTGCGTGAAGAAGGCAATATTTACCTCACCGGTCGACCGCAGCTTTTTGCGCTTTATAAAAACGCCCATGCTTCAAAGCGCGATCATGTGGCGCTTTATGTTTGCCGTGCGTTCGAGCAGACGGAGCCTAAACAGCGAGACAGGGAGATCGCCGAGGCCGGGTTTTTTTCGTTGGATAATCTGCCTGAAGGCACAACGCCTTCAACCAAGCGTCGCTTGCAGGAAGCGCTGCATGATCTTGATCCTCTGCCACACTGGTAGGAGAAAGGGCGCTTTCGCGCCCTCCATTTGAGACATTAGAAGCGGTAGGTGATACCGGTGCCGATCAGCCATGGGTTGAGCTTGGCTTTGCCGCTGACCTGCGTGCCGCCTGCCAGAGTGGCGTCGAATTTTGGTTCAAGGAACAGCTTCTTCACGTCGAAGTTGATACCCCAATGCTCATTGAGCATGTAGTCGAAGCCGATCTGAAGCGCACCGCCAAAGGTGTTCTTGACCTTGAGATAATCAACGCCTGCGGCATCCTGATTGTAGAAGATTGTGTAGTTCACGCCTGCACCGACATAGGGCTTGAAAGCACCGAAGTTGGTGAAGTGATACTGCATGGTGAGCGTTGGAGGCAGCATCCAGACTTTGCCAATCTTGCCCAGACCTTCGATCGAACCCCTGCCGTTGATGTTGGCATAGGTGGTGCCAAGGATGAGTTCAGCAGCCAGATTGTCGGTGAAGTAATAGGTGATGTCGAGTTCAGGCGTGATCGACTTTGAGTAATCGAGACCGGAACCATCAACGCCGTTTACGTAACCCTTGTTTTCGGCGACCACACCAAGCGCACGCACGCGAATCTGCCATGGCGACAAAGCCTGTGGCACGGCAACGATTTCGGTCGCAGGCTGGGCCACAATCGCATCAGCAGCAAAAGCTGCGGGTGCTGTTAATGTCAGTGCTGTTGCTGCGAGGAGCCCTTTGGCAAAGCGGTTCATCAGTCTCTCCTAAAATTCTTAACCTGAAAGTCCTGGGTAGTGATGGCCGCAATCTGGACCACACAACAATGCGGCCCATTGATTTGGATCAATGGGCCGCTCTGGTTATGTGTAGCAGATGCTGTTTGGAGGGGACTGTTGCAGGAAAGTCTCAATTGTCGAAGCGGTTCCGGTCATGCGGTGCGAAGAAGTCGATTTGCGGGCCAGCAGGAACAATGCCGGTCGGGTTGATCGTCTTGTGGCTGCGATAATAATGGCCTTTGATGTGCTCCATATTCACGGTCGGGGCCACGCCCGCAACCTGATACAGGTCGCGCGTGTAATTGGAGAGATTTGGATAATCCGCAATGCGTCGCAGATTGCATTTGAAGTGCCCGACATAGACCGGATCAAAGCGCAATAGCGTGGTGAACAGACGCCAGTCGGCTTCTGTGAGGCTTGGGCCTGCCAGATAGCGCTGCTTCGAAAGTTTTTCCTCCAGCGCATCAAGCGCTGTGAAGACTTGTCCAAAGGCTTCTTCATAGGCTTCTTGTGAAGTCGCAAAGCCAGCCCGGTAAACACCGTTGTTGATGTTTGGATAGACGAACTCGTTAATGGCATCGATCTCGCTGCGAAGGGCTTCTGGATAAAGATCAAGTGACGCGTCGCCAAACGCATTGAAAGCCGAATTGAGCATTCTGATAATCTCAGATGACTCATTTGAAACAATCGTCTCGCGTTGCTTGTCCCAGAGAACGGGAACAGTGACGCGACCGGAATAGGTCGGATCGGCGCGGGTATAAATCTCATGCAGGCGCTTTGCGCCATAAAGCGCGTCGCCCGTGCTGCCGGTGGTGCCGTAGAAAGTCCAGCCTTCCTCGAGCATGAGATAATCGACAGCCGAGATGGAGATGACATCTTCGAGCTTTTTCAAAGCACGGACGATCAGCGTGCGATGCGCCCATGGGCAGGCATAGGAGACATAGAGGTGATAGCGACCTGCTTCAGCCTTAAAGCCACCTTCGCCGGTTGGGCCTGCGCTGCCATCCTTTGTCACCCAGTTGCGAAACTGCGATTTTGAACGCTCAAAGCGGCCTTTTGTGCTTTCGGTGTCGTACCAGACATCGTGCCACTTGCCATCGACCAGAAGTCCCATGTGAATTCTCCTTTTGACAGGAAAATAGAGCAAAAACTGCCATTTTGCACCCGTCAAAGCCGTGAACAGTGCGTAACGGTGCCAAAAAGAGAAGTTAGTACCGCCAATTTGAAAGAAAATGTTTTACGAATGATCAATTTGGTGATAGGTGGGTTTCAAATTGCGGCACCCGTTGATGTTCCGCCGCTCAGGAGAGAAGTATGACCGGAATGCGTTTCATCCGACGATGAAATTGGGACTGTGCTTAAAACGCACGGAATGCATTCCATTGGCCTTTTGGCTGCCGACTTCTCTTCAGGCAATTTTACCCATGCAACAGCTTGAACTGACCTACGCGCAGGAAGACCCGGCGCACGACATTGAGATCGAAGATATGAATGCGGAAGCGTTCGGTCCCGGTCGTTTTACCCGTGCAGCGCACTTTATCCGGGAGGGTGGGCCTCACGACCAGAGCCTGTCGTTTGTCGCGCTGATGGGCGGCATTGTTATCGGATCGCTGCGTATGACACCTGTTGTCGTGGGGGAAACTCCGGCCTTGCTGCTGGGGCCACTTGCTGTGCGGCCGGACTGGAAAAAGCGCGGCATTGGCAGCGCATTGATGCGGATGTCATTGGAAGCTGCAAAGAATGCTGGCCACAAACTGGTCATTCTTGTTGGCGATGAGCCCTATTATGGACCATTTGGGTTTCATATGGTGCAGCCCGGTTCGATGATTATGCCTGCACCAGTCGATCCCCGGCGGATGCTCGCCTGCGAACTGGTACCGGGTGCACTCAATGGGGCAGACGGTGTCGTGCGTCACGCAAACAGAGCGTAAAGCATTAAAAGAAGGGAAAGCGAGGGCGGTTTAGCGCCCTTCGCGATACCACATACTGCCGAAGATAAAGAGCAGAGCGGCCAGCGCAAATAATCCTGAGAACAATGGCAGACGATTGACGCTTTTAAGTTGCGTATCGGTGGTTTCGCGCAGACCGATCCAGTTACTGCCGCTGGCAGTGCGACCAGTGCTGACAGCTGTGATCGCAGGCACCTGAACGGAACTATCAGCACTTTCATGAACGCGGTGAACGGAGCCGCCTGTTGCATCAGTCAGTGGCTTGAGGCGGTCGGTCGTGGAAATGCTGTCTGCAAATTCCGGCGCATCGACAGGGCCGACATGGGCAAGTGTTTCCAGATCGCCATTCTTCACGTGGAAGATGCCGACTTCATCGGTTTGCAGCGAACCTGTGAAGAGACCGGGTTTCCCCTGTGCAAGGTTGACCTGCAATTGTTTGCCGGATGGCGTGGTGACAGCAGCATTTCCTGGATTGTCCCCCATCGTCTGGCGCTGGATTGAAAGCGTGCGGCCGTTGCCATTGGCGGTCAGTGCTTCTTCTTCCAGTTCCGGCTCCTGCATCAGCCAGTGCGCGATACGGCGGTAAAGCGCGGCATAAGGGCCGCCGCCTTCAAAACCACGCGCCCAAAGCCAGCCTTGGTCAGACAGGAACATGCCGACACGGCCCTTTCCGACCCGGTCGAGGACCAGAAGCGGCTTGCCATCTGCGCCACTCATAACGGTCTCGCCCCGCGTTGGGCCAATATCGATGGTGCGGAACCATCGGCTCCAGTGCGGAGGCTCCTGATCGCTGCCATCGAGGCCGCGGGTAACGGGATGCCGTTTGCCAAGGTCCGTCAGGCGCGGATAGAAAGCTTTTTCGGTGACTGTGCCTGTGGGCATGGCTGGCAGTGCGCTGTAAAGTGGCGTTTGTGCAATTGACATGTCGCCCGCATATTCGGGGCCGGCCGCCACCAGCAAAGCGCCACCATTTTCCACATATTGTGCAATATAATCATAATAAAGCAGCGGCAGCACATCGCGATGCTGATAGCGATCCAGAATGATGAGGTCGAATTCATTGACCTTATCAACAAAAAGCTCGCGTGTTGGAAAAGCGATCAGGGATAACTCATTGATCGGTGTGCCGTCCTGCTTTTCTGGCGGACGCAGAATGGTGAAGTGGACGAGATCAACCGCCGCATCGGATTTAAGCAGATTTCGCCATGTGCGTTCGCCGTTATGCGGTTCTCCTGAAACCAGAAGCACGCGCAGATTCTCACGAATGCCGTCAATTGTCGCAACCGCATGGTTGTTGGAATCGGTTACTTCGCCCGGAAGGGTCGGTGTTGAAATCTCGACAATATTGACGCCTGCGCGCGGCAGCTCGATGGTGACAGGTGTTTCCTGTCCGACCTGCGCCTGTTCTTTGCTCACAGCCTCGCCATTCACACGGATCTCTACAGGTGCGGAACTTCCAAGGCTTTTGCCTTCATCGATCACGGTAAAGGACATTTCCAGCGGCTTGCCGCTGATGCCATAGCGCGGGGCCTTGTTGAATTTGATGCGGCGGTCGAATTCGTCAGGTTTACCTGTGACGAGCGCATGAACCGGCGCATCAAACCCAAGCGCGTTTTTATTGGCAGGAATATCATGCACCTGACCGTCGGTGATCATGATTGCACCAGCCACACGCGACGGCGGCACATCAAGCAGCAGGCGAGCCAGCGGTCCAAACAGGCGCGTTGCATAACCGTCTTCGTTTTCGCCGGGCTGTGCCGCTTCCACCACGCGGGTTTCAAATTGCGGCATGGTTGCAAGCTGGTCTTGCACCGCTTTGAGCGCCTGATCTGTATCGGCTTGGCGCGCTCCCAGTTGCTGGCTCTGGCTGCGATCAACGACAAGGGCCACAACACTTTTAAGCGGTTCGCGTTCTTCATTGATGATGACGGGATTAAACAGCGCCAATGCGAGGGCAAGGGCTGCAAGCATACGAAGCAATCCGCCACGCATGCGCAGCAAAATTGTTGCAAGGACAAGCAATGCCAGCGGTGCCAGAATGCCAATCAGCCAAGGCAGGGTGAGAAATGGTTCGAATTCGATATTCATGTTAATTACCAAGCCGCTGAAGCAGGTCCGGCACATGGACCTGATCGGATTTGTAATTCCCGGTCAGCATATACATCACGATGTTCACGCCGCCGCGCAGTGCATAAATGCGCTGCATCGGATCATTGGGAACGGTTGGCAAAAGTGGATTGCCCTGTTCATCAACGGCCCAGGCACCTGCAAAATCATTGGCGGTTATCATGATCGGTGAAACGCCATCGCCGGTGCGGACCGGGCGGTCGCGCTCGGCATTGGAAGCGGCAGTGGCTGCGACCCATAACGGACTTCCTTCATAGCGGCCTGGAAAATCCGGCATGATGAAAAAGGACTTGGTCAGCACATGATCGCTGGGTACAGGCTCAAGCGGTGGCACATTCATGCCATCAAGAATTAAGCGAAGGCGCTGGTTGGCAGGGGATGCGGAAGCGTCAAGACTCGCGCCTGCCTGAAGCTGATCGCGGGTATCAAACAGCACCGTGCCGCCCTGCTGCATATAGGCATCGACTTTGGCGATGGCCTCGGGGCTTGGCATTGGAGCGTCTGGATCAATGGGCCAATAGATCAGCGGATAGAAATTGAGTTCATCCTTGGCGGGGTCAACGCCGATCGGGTCGCCCGGCTCAAGCGCTGTCTTATCCGTCAAGGCAAAGGTTAAGCCGCGCAGGCCCGCCTTGCTGATATCGTCGGTCGCGCTGTTGCCGGTGATGATATAGGCGAGATGGGTTTTCGAGACAGAATTGATAATGGCTTCGTCACCCGGCTTGCTGTCATCATGGGTTTGTTGCGCTTGCGCGGTTTTCACACCGAACGGTATCAGACTGATTGCCGATGCTGCTGCAAAAAGAAGGGCAATGCCTGCGATTTTGGAGCGGATTTTCATGCGACGACGAAAAGCGCCACGCAGCCAGAGCATCAGCAATGTGTCGAGCGCGAGCAGCATGGCTGCAGCTGCGAAAAACGGACCACGCAATGAAATCGATTGATCGGCGTTGTAAGACGCAGGTGTTATGCCAACGGAAAGTGCTGGTTGGCTGATTGCTTGAAGCCTGATGTCGCTGCCTTCAAAAATGTTGAGCGCTTTCAAGCCATCCTCATTGCCGTAGAAACCGGGCGGCGTGTTGATGCTGACATCAGGCAATTTGTCTTTATCCATGATCAGGGGCTTTGCTTCTGATGATGGCGGCGTCAGTTCGCCGTGGGCTGAAAGAAGCTGGAATGGCGGCAGCGAAATTGAGCGTTGATCGCCTTGTGCGCCAGCGCGTTGCGACAACGATACAATGCGGCGCAGCATATCGACAAAAGCCCCGGATATCGGCAAGCTCGACCATGATGCATCGGGTGAAATATGGAAAAGAATTACGTTGCCTCGCCCACGGCTTTCGCCGGTTACAAGAGGTGTTCCGTCAGCCAGTGTTGCATAGGCTTTGTCATTGAGATCAAAGGACGGTTCAGCCAGAACCTGCCGCGAGACGGTCACATCATCAGGCACACTCAGTCCGGCAAAAGGGCCTTTATCAGAAAAAGAACGAAGCTTTTGTGGCTCTGACCACGACAAAGTGCCACCGAGTGCTCGCTCGCCCTTGCGCAGGCGAACGGGCAGCAGTGGATCATTCTCATTGGCACCTGCAAGGCGCGGCCCGGCAAACCGCACCAGTGTGCCGCCATCCTCGACCCATCTTGTGAGTTGGTCTTCCACTGGCTTTGGCAAGGTGCCGATGTCTGCCATGATGAGGACTGATGGCTTGGCGTCGAGCACTTCCGGCACGGTGGTCATCAAATCTGCCGAGCGCGGTTCGATGAGATTGGCATAGGGGGAAAGCGCGCGCGAAATATAATGCAGCGGTGATAAAAGCGGCTGGGCCAGATCGCCATCGCCACTGGCCAGAAGGCCGATTGTGCGGCGCTCGGAACCGGCATCGATCAGACGTGCGGCAGCTGCCTGATTGGTCCCGTCAATGCGGATCACGTGGAAATCATTGCGCAATTCCACCGGCAGATTGAAACGAGCAACGGCTTCATTGCTCCCTGCTTCGAAGGACAAACGCGTTTCGGCGATGCGGCGGCCCTTATCATCATAAGCGGAAGCTGTGAGCGTGCGCGGCATGGTTATGCCTTCGGGGCGGGTTGCTTTTGCTTCAAGCGTATCGGCCTGATTTTCAATGGAAGTCAGCGCTACAACACGATTGAGATTTGCTGCATACCAGAGAACGGAAGCGAGCTGATTATTTTGATTGAGCTTTGTGAAAGCTTCACTGTCCGTTGCCTGCGCCAAGCCGTCATTCATGAAAGCCAGACGGATTTTCTCACCTTGCGGTATGCTTGATGCAAGACGATCCAATGCAGCTTTTCGGTCAACGGGGATCGGGCGAGGCTGCAAGGCTTGCAGACGCTCGGTCGCGTGGCTGCCATCATAAGGGCCAATGTCTGTATTGGCAGGTTCGGCCGTGCCAAGCACATAAATTTGCGCATTTGCGGCTTGCGCATCTGCAATCAGCTTTTCTGCGGCATTGACGCGTTGTGGCCACTCTTCTGCGGAAGCCCAGCCGTTATCCATGACAATGGCCAGTGGTTGGCTGCCGGAAAGTGTGACAGCGCGTGGGTTCCACACGGGCGAGGCAAGAGCGAAGATAACAAGTGCTGCAATCAGCAGGCGCAGCAGCGTCATCCACCAGGGGCTTTTGGACGGCACTTCCTCGCGTTTGAAAACCTGCGCCAGAATTCTGAGCGGCGGAAAGCTTTCTTCCTGCGGGCGCGGTGGCGTCATGCGCAGCAGCCACCAGATAACCGGCAGGGCAAGAAGGCCGGCAAGGATCAGCGGTGATCCAAAAGCGAGAGGCAGAAAATTCATGCGCGTGCTCCACCAGGAGAGGATGCACTTAACGCATCATGCAATCGTGACAGCGCTTCGGTCGCTGGCCGATCTGTGCGATGCACAGTATAGCTCCAGCCAAGCCGTTTACAGAAATCAGACAAGGTCTCCCGCCGCGCAATGTATAAGCGCCGGTAGTCGTCGGCATAGGTTTCTGCGCGACCGGCAACAAGGGTGCTGCCTGTTTCAGGGTCGCGGAACTCTGTGCGTCCCGCATAGGGAAATGTTTCTTCCGCAGGATCGGCCACTTCAACAAGATGCGCACGCACACCGCGCCGCGCAAGTTGATCGAGCAAATCGGTCAATTCGTCAAACGGATGCAGAAAGTCTGAAACAAGTACCACTTCGGAAAAACGGCGGATCTGGTTGATGTCGGGCAGAGCGCTTTCGGATGCTTCATGCATTAATGCGCCTGCAAGCCGTTCGGCGCCATTGCGGGCGGAGAAAGGGGGCAGCAGGGCCGGAAAGGCGATGCGTTCGCCTGACCGCGAGAGCAGCTCGGCTAATGCCAGTGTGAGCACCAGCGCACGCGCTTCTTTGGAGACAGGTGTCAGATTGGAGCGGTAGAGCATGGAGGAGGAGAAATCGCACCACAACCAGACCGTATGGGCTGATTCCCATTCCCGGTCGCGAACATAGGTATGGTCGTCGCGGGCTGAACGCCGCCAGTCGATGCGCGCCAGTGCGTCGCCTTCAACATAGGGGCGGAACTGCCAGAAGTTTTCTCCGGGGCCGCGTTTGCGCCGTCCATGCCAGCCATTCATGACGGTGTTGACGACGCGCCGGGCTTCGACCAGCAGATCGGGAATGCTTGCAGCGCGCACACGCGCACGCGCCAGCGTATCCTTTCGGTCTGAAGCTGAAACCTGCGCGCCAACTGTCATCAGGCTGCTGCCTTCACCAGATTGGCAATGACATCGCGCACATGCATGCCATCGGCGCGTGCTGCGAAATTGAGCGCCATGCGGTGTTGCAGGACTGGCTCGGCCAGTGCTTTGACATCATCAACGGATGGGGCAAGACGGCCTTCATAGAGTGCGCGTGCACGGGCGCAGAGCATCAGTGCCTGACTGGCACGCGGGCCCGGACCCCAGGCAATGTGCTTTTTTGCATGTTCATTATCGGCGTCAGGACGCGCCGAACGAACCAGCTTGAGAATTGCATCCACCACACTTTCAGAAACAGGCATACGGCGCACCAGCGCCTGCATCTGGCGCAGACGCTCGGCATCAAGAATTGCGTAAGCTTTTGCTTCTGCAACGCCAGTGGTTTCCAGAAGGATACGGCGTTCGGCATCCAGTTCGGGATAGAGAATATCGATCTGCATGAGGAAGCGATCGAGCTGGGCTTCCGGCAGTGGATAGGTGCCTTCCTGTTCCAGCGGGTTCTGTGTTGCAAGCACATGAAATGGAGCTGGAAGGTCATAGCGCTGCCCAGCGACCGTGACGTGATATTCCTGCATGGCCTGCAAGAGTGCAGACTGGGTGCGCGGCGAGGCGCGGTTGATTTCGTCGGCCATCAGAAGCTGCGCAAAGATCGGGCCTTTGAGGTAGCGGAAAGATCGGCGACCATCGGCATCCTGCTCCATCACTTCCGAGCCGATGATGTCGGATGGCATCAGGTCGGGTGTGAACTGGATACGCTGACCCGAAAGGCCAAGCACGGTTCCCAGCGTTTCGACGAGCTTGGTTTTTGCAAGGCCGGGAAGACCAACGAGCAGAGCGTGACCGCCTGCGAGTACTGCTACGAGGGTACGCTCAATGACGCTTTCCTGGCCGAAGATAACGGTGCCGATGCTTTCCCTGATCCGCGCAATATCTGCAAGTGCGCGTTCAGCTTCGGCGACGATCTGATCGGGATTGGCGGCTTCGGGCGTAACAACAACACTCATAAGGACCTCGCAAAAATATCCGCACCTGCATATGATTGATTAAATCACTATATATGCTGACAAGCCGTGAAACGGTGACTATTTCATGACTTCCGGTATTTAAATTACATTCGAGCAGGAATAACCGAGTCGGATGACAAAAAGCACCCCTGAAGGGAACGAAAGGCTGCAAAGCGCAAAGCCCGCTACTGAAGGAATGGGCGGACTGGAGGCCCTTATTGCGCGTGCCCATGCGGATGCGCAAAGCGGACCGGCGACGAAAGAACGCGGAATTCCGCCAGTAGAGCGCTGGAACCCGGAATTTTGCGGTGTGCTTGATATGGAGATCAAAGCCGATGGGACATGGTTTTACATGGGCACACCCATCGGGCGTAAACAGCTTGTACGCTTGTTTTCAACGGTGTTGTGCAAGGATGAAGACGGAAAAACCTATCTCGTAACGCCAGTGGAGAAAATTGAAATCAGCGTCGAAGACGCGCATTTCATAGCCGTTGAAATGCAGGCTTCGGGAGAGGGAGACGATCGGAAACTGACCTTCCGCACAAATGTCGGCGATGTGGTTGAGGTGGATGCCGAGCATCCATTACGCTTTGTCGTGGAAGATGAAAGTGGTGGATTGAAGCCTTATATCAAGGTGCGTGGACGGCTTGAGGCGCTGGTTGCGCGGTCTGTGATGTATGATCTTGTGGCATTGGGTGAAGAAATTGAAGTGAATGGCATTGTGATGTTTGCAATACGCTCGGGCGGCACAGTTTTTCCGATCATGCCTGCGGAAGCGCTTCAATGACGGATCGTTTGGTACATTCCTATTCCAGGTTTTCGGCCAATGATTTTGCCGAGCGTGTTCGCCACTGGCAGCCCGATCACAATGACCTGACGGGTGATCATTTGCTTAATCCCGATTTTACGCAGTCTATGGTCACAGCAAAAATGCGCGATGCTGCCGTGCTTGTGCCGGTCGTCGATCGCGGTTCGGAAGCAACGCTTTTGCTGACAAGGCGTACGGACACTTTGCGCAAACATTCAGGCCAGATCGCCTTTCCGGGCGGGGCCATCGACCCGGAGGATGGGACAGCGGAGAATGCCGCCTTGCGTGAAGCCAATGAAGAGATTGGCCTTGTGTCTGAACGCGCTGAAATTCTTGGGGCAATGCCGCGCTATCTGACTGGCAGCGGCTTTTCGATTACGCCGGTTCTGGCGGTCGTCAACACACCTTTCGATGTCCATCCGAACCCGGACGAGGTTGCAGATATTTTTGAAGTGCCGCTGTCCTTCCTGATGAACCCGGACAATCACCGGCGCGAAAGCAGGCTGTTCAACGGCGCCGAACGCTTTTATTACGCGATGCCTTATCACGAGCGATTCATCTGGGGCGTGACCGCAGGCATTATTCGCGGACTTTATGAAAGGCTCTACCGTTGAGCGATACATTGAATATTTCAGATCGGGCAAGCTGGCTTTGTTCCAAGCCGTTGCAGGCGCTTTTTGCTGCGCTCAACCGTGATGGTGGTGAAGTACGTGTTGTTGGTGGTGCGGTTCGCAATGCATTGCTTGGCACGAAGATCAGTGATGTTGATCTGGCGACCACGCATTTGCCGGAAGAAACAGTAAGGCTTGCCAAAGAGGCAGGTTTTAAGCCTGTGCCTACGGGCATTGAGCACGGCACGATTACCGTTGTGGTGCAGGGGCAGCCTTTTGAAGTCACGACCCTGCGCAAGGATATTGAGACCAACGGTCGTCATGCGAAAGTGGCTTTCGGGACCGATTGGAAGGCTGATGCCGAGCGGCGTGATTTCACGATCAATGCGCTTTATGCGACGGCCGATGGCGATGTGATCGACTATGTCGGCGGTCTTGCTGATATTGAAACCAAGACGCTGCGCTTTATCGGCGATGCTGAACAGCGTATCCGTGAGGATTATTTGCGCATTCTGCGCTTCTTCCGCTTTTTTGCATGGTATGGTTCGGGGCGTCCTGAAGCCGATGGATTGCGGGCGAGTGCACGATTGAAAGACGGGCTGAGCCAGCTTTCAGCCGAGCGTATCTGGTCGGAACTCAAGAAGCTGCTGTCCGCGCCCGATCCTTCGCGTGCGATGTTGTGGATGCGCCAATCCGGCGTTTTGACCGCCATTCTGCCGGAGAGTGAAAAGTGGGGTATTGATGCCATTCACGGACTCGTTCGCGCGGAAGCTGATCTTGGCTGGGACGTGGATGCTTTGCTGCGTCTTGAAAGCATTGTGCCACCCGATGCGGCTCGCATGACAGAGCTTGGCAAGCGGCTCAAAATGTCAAATGCCGAGCGTGCCCGACTTGAAGCGTGGGCACGCGCCGATGCTATCAAGTCGGAAACATCTGAACAGGCACTGAAGAAACTCATCTATCGCGGCAGTTCGCAGGCGGTCGCGGACCGTATTCGTCTGGCCTATGCGTCTGCACGACAGGAAGCCGCTGCCAGTGATGAAGCAATGATCCGCGCTGGCGGTTATTCAAGACTTCTTGATGCGCTTGAGAAATATGAACCGTTGGTCTTTCCTGTGACCGGCGGCGACCTTCTGGCGCTCGGTGTCGAGAAGGGGCCGGGGCTTGGCGAAGTGCTGCGTGATCTCGAAACTCTATGGATTGACTCCGGTTTTAGTCTTGACCGCGACGCGCTTCTGGACAAACTTGATCGCAATAAAATGAACGGCTGATGACTTGTAAAATTCAGCCATAGTTTCATTGAGTTATGGCTGAAATTTTTTAGGTTTGTTTTGAAAGAGCAGCGGAATGTCCAACACTGAACCATCGACTTCGCGGAATGCATCTTCTGATCCCAAGCAGAATTTTGGCACTGAGGGTATTGCGCCTATGGAGCGTCCGGGTGCCATCACGCGCTTCTTCATGGGTATCGTTGCCTGGGCCGAACGGCTCAATCTGAAATATGCGAAGCTCGGCAATCCGCCTGTCTATGACAATGCCACGTTCCCATGGGCGGCAGAGGTTGAGAAAGCTTATCCAGCTATTCGCAAAGAGCTTGAAAAGGTTCTGCTGCGTCAGAGCGAGCTGCCTTCGTTTCAGGACATTTCGTCAGACGTAAAAACGATTTCGACTGATAATCACTGGAAGACATTCTTCCTTTTGGGCTTTGGTGTGAAGTCGGAACAGAATATTAAGGCCTGTCCCAACACATGGAACGCGGTACAGCATATTCCGGGTCTGACGACAGCCATGTTCTCGATCTTCGAGCCGGGCAAGCACCTGCCGCCGCATCGTGGTCCTTATAATGGCGTGCTGCGTCTGCATATGGGCATGATCGTGCCGGAGCCCGCCGATAAGCTTGCAATCCGCGTGGATAAGCAGGTCTGCCACTGGCAGGAAGGCAAGGTTTTGATTTTCGACGATGCCTATGAGCATGAGGCATGGAACCACACCGAGCATACGCGCGTGGTGCTGTTCGTCGATTTCGTGAAGCCGCTGAAATTCCCCGCCCGTTTTGTCAACTGGGCGTTGATGAATCTTGCGATCTTTACGCCCTTCATCAAGGAAGGGCTGGATAACCACAATGAGTGGGAAAAGAAGTTTTATGCGCAAGCTGAACAGCTTCGCAATCAGCCAAAAGCCTGAGCGATTTGACTTTGAACTACGGCGTTCTTAAATAATCTTCTGGAGGGCTTTTTCCTCCAGTTGCTTGTGCTCCACGAATGGGGATGCGCTTTAGAAGGAATTGTTGATGCTAGAGATTGTCGGAAGCCTCTGATCGTTCCGAATAATTGCTGCGCCTTTAGGAAAGCGCAGATGTTCAGGGACGGAAATGGCATTGGCTGTGGGGGAGCTTGGTTTACCCGCATGCGCTGATGCTTGTCATGGTTTCCATCCAGGCATAACAACAATGAATATCTCACGTATTGAACAGCGCGTGCTTCACGTGCTGGCGCAGGGCGGTTACATTCGCCATCTGCGCGAAGACGGACGTATCTGCGAAATCGAATGCTATACGCGTGAAGGCTATGTGCTTTCTGATTGCACGATGGCAATTTTCCAGCAATTGCGGCGAAAACGGCTGATCGAATCGCGTGGGGGAAGTGCTTATCGTATCTCCCTCAAAGGTCGCATCAACGTTCGCGCACAAGCCAATAATCGATGAAGAGGTGCTGAATGTATATCCGCACAGAACAACCGCAGGATATTGCTTCAATCCGTCATCTGACTGCTGAGGCGTTTCGCACGATGCCGTATAGCACTCAGAAAGAAGCGGCAATCATTGATGCTCTTCGTGCCGCGTCGGCTCTGACCTTATCGCTGGTCGCAGAAGAGAAAAACGACATCATTGGACATGTGGCGTTCTCGCCGGTCAGTATCGATGGTGTTGACAGCGACTGGTATGGATTAGGACCAGTGTCCGTACAGCCGGACAAACAAGGCAAGGGGATTGGTCGTGCGCTCATTCGTGAAGGTCTGAAGCGTTTGAAGAACGATGGAGCTTGCGGTTGTGTTCTGGTTGGAGATCCGGCCTATTATCAGCACTTTGACTTCAAAGCTGACGAGCGGTTGAAGCTTAAAGGTGTTCCAGCCAAGTACTTCCAATGTCTTTTGATGAAAGGTGATATGCCATCCGGTGAAGTGACCTTTCACGCGGCATTCGATGTATGAAGAAAGGGCGGGAAAATTCCCGCCCTTTGTCTAACTTATTACGGCCACTTTACCACGGGTGGCATGGACGAGAGAATGGAATTCACATTGCCACCGGTCTTGAGACCAAAGATCGTGCCGCGATCATAAAGCAGGTTGAATTCGACATAGCGTCCGCGGCGGATCAACTGTTCCTCGCGATCTTCCGGTGTCCAGTCCTTGTTAAAATTCTGGCGCACCAGATGCGGATAAACAACCGAGAACCCACGGCCCACATCACGGGTGAAGGCAAAATCCTTATCCCAACCGCCCTGTTCTTCAGATGAATGCAGCCAGTCGTAGAAGATACCGCCAATACCGCGGGCCTCATTGCGATGCGGCAGATAGAAATATTCGTCGCACCATTCTTTCAAACGCTCGTAGTCGGCGATGTCCTTGTGCTTGTCGCAGATGAAGCGAAACGCCTTGTGGAAGGCAAGCGTATCCGGGTCTTCCTGCGTGCGGCGACGGTCAAGCACAGGCGTCAGATCAGCGCCACCACCAAACCATTGCCGGGTTGTGACAACCATGCGTGTATTCATATGGACGGCCGGCACATTCGGGTTCTGCGGATGCGCGATCAATGAAATACCGCTGGCCCAATAGCGCGGGTCTTCTTCGGCACCGGGTATCTGCTTGCGGAACTCAGGAGAAAACTCGCCATGAACCGTTGAGACATGCACGCCGACTTTTTCAAAAACGCGGCCATGCATGATGGACATGACACCGCCGCCGCCTTTGCCTTCGTCCTTTTGCCATGGTGTGCGAACAAAGCGCCCTGGCTCCTGATCGGAAAGCTGGCCCTGCAAGTCGTCTTCAAGCTGTTCAAAGCTTGCGCAGATACGGTCGCGCAGTTCTTCAAACCAGTTTTGAGCGGCCAGTTTTTTCTCTTCGATATCATGCGGGATGATCGCCGGAATTTCGTCACGTTGCATTTCAGGTAACCTCTCGCGCAATTTCTTGAGTAATTTAATTCAGATGACTTAGCAAAGTCCTGCCTTTTGGCAAAGTGCGAAGACAGTATGGTGGGCGAAGGCGAATTTCTCTCCCCAAGAAAAGACTCGTCATGAAGTCGTCGCTTCCCTATCTTATGGGGCAGGGGATTTTAACCCTTTGTACGGGAGGCAACTGCATGAGCGCATCACCGCCCAAACCGCCGCTGGAAGGCTTGCGCAAGCAGCTTGAAAAAGGCCGCGCGAATAAAAGCAGGCTCCCACGGGATGGCTTTGTCCGTGAGACATTTGCTTTGCCGCGGCAAGCCGCACGCGATAAAGCGCGCGAATGGTTCGAGAGTTTTCCCAAGGCTGCATATTGGACAGAAATCGAGAGCTGGTGTGAGCGGCCCGATGATGTCATCGAATTTACCATGCGCCGCCTGCCAACGTCAGATTAGAGATCTGATTCAACAAAGCTGCTCAAGCCGTTGAAACCAGATTCAAATGCGGCATTTGCGAAAACGCCCTTCGGTTTTTGCCGAAGGGCGTTTTGTTTTTGAGTCGTTATACCGTTACCGGACTACTTGGCCTCTGTCTGCGGTGCCTGTTCCCACGACTTCCAGTCTTTGATGATGCTGTCAGCATACGCTTTGCCAACGCGATAGGCATTGGTTGTGGCGAGCGGGAAACCACCCGACTTTGCAGCGAGCGACTCTGATGCTGTCTGGTCTTTGCCCTGACGGTCGAAGTTGGAAGACGTGCGCAGAAGCGCGATACGGTTGAAGTCGAGCTTGTCCGCATCGGCTGCACGCTTAAGCGCTGTGAGTGTCGCGTTGTCTTCCATCTGTGACGTGCAGTAGTCGGCTTTGCCGTCGGTCAGGAGTTTTGCCCACTGTTCCATGGCTTCGCCGAGCTTCGTGCCGTGCCAGTACGTGTCGCCAGATGCGGTGTCGCAGATTGTAACCATCGGAGCGCTGGTTGCGGCTTCTTCCGTGTAGTGCTTGCGATATTCCTTGGCATCGTCGCTGTCGAGAAGTTCAACGCTTTGCGTGGTTTTAAGCGCATAATCTGCAAGCTTGCCATTGAGTTCGAACACTTCGGTGCCTGCTGCCCATTTTGGCTTTTCGCCCGGCTTGGATGCGCCGAGACCGAAGAAATCGGTGGTCCAGCCTTCTGGGGCTTCGCGAATATCAATGCGGTGGTTGAGGTTGGCATCAACTGCATATTTCGCCCAATGCGCAGAGCCGAGCGTGCCATGCTTGGGGTCAACGCCTGCAATGCCCGCGATGAGGAAATAGGTGTTCTTCAGATCAAGCTTGTCGCTCAGCGCCATGGCCGAGACTGCACTGGCTGCATTGGCAAAACCCATGGCGGTCGTCATGTGGCAGAGGCCCTCGGCCGTACAGTCAATCTCGGGATATTCAGGGCTCAAGCCCGGCAGCTTCAGCTTCTGCGTGAAGTTTTCACCTTCCAGCCAAGGCTTGGCTTCTTCGCCGAACATAGTGATGACCATAACCTTCGGCGCAATGGTTTCAGCAGTTTGTGCAAATGCAGGGGCGGCAATTGCAGTGCTGAGCAGTGAGGCCGTAAGAACAGAGCTGCGGAACAATGGCTTCATTGGGGAGGACCTTTTTCTGGATGTATAAACGTGTTCGGGAACTGATTCCGCTTATTCGCCTATGCGGTTGAAACGGATTCTTTTTCCTGATTTCTCTGGCGCATAGCTTCGCCTGCTGTGATTGCGACAGAAACCGCAAGATTGAGGGAGCGCGCACCCGGTATCATCGGGATGATCAGGCGCGCATCGGCGCTATGCTGAATGCTGTCAGGCACGCCGGCAGACTCTCTTCCGAACAGCAGGATATCGTTCGTCTGAAACTGATATTGCGTATAGGGGATCGCGGCTTTGGTCGAAAGCAACACGAGGCGCTTGCCTGCATGAAGACGCCAGTCGTTGAAATGCTGCCAGTCGGCATGGCGGGTCAGGGCGGCTTGCTCAAGATAGTCCATGCCTGCACGCTTCAATGAGCGATCGGAAACATCGAAACCCGCAGGCTCGATTAGGTCCACCGCAAAGCCAAGGCAGGCGGCCATGCGCAGAATGGTTCCGGTATTGCCGGGAATGTCGGGCTGATAAAGGGCGATGCGCAAATCCATATAGAGCGGGTAGCTCACAAATCCGATGGCTGCAAGTACCGTAACCCGCTCTTGCTTTGACATCAACACATCTGTGCTGTGATAAGCTGAAGGAAAACGATGCTTTGGTTGATCACAAAAATATTCCCTTTTTGTTCTCGCTCTCTCTTGGCAATTTCATAAGGTGCCCGTACAAGGATCGCCATGTTTACATGGTTTGAAAATCGACTCGAAGCTTATCCCGAAGAACCGCCGCGCGAGCCTCCGCGCGGGCTGGTCGCTTTTTGCCTTTATTATACCCGTGGCGCATGGCCATGGATTATCGGCATGGCAATTTTTACGACACTGATTGCCATTATAGAAGTGTCGCTTTTTGCCTTTATGGGCAATATTGTTGACTGGCTTTCGCACCAGTCACGCGAGACCTTTTTAAGCAATGAGGGCTGGCGGCTTTCATTGATTTCAGGTGTCGTGCTGGTGGGACTGCCGGGCGTAGTGCTCATTCACTCGCTGCTTATTCACCAGACCTTGCTCGGAAACTATCCGATGCGTGTGCGCTGGTTGATGCATCGCTATTTGATCCGCCAGTCGATGTCGTTCTTTCAGGACGAGTTTGCCGGACGTATCTCAACCAAGCTGATGCAGACCGCTCTTGCCGTGCGCGAAACGGTGATGAAGCTGCTTGATGTGCTCAATTATGTCATCGTCTATTTCGCCGGTACGCTGTTTATTGCGGCTTCGGCGGATATTGTTTTGATGATCCCGTTTGCGGTCTGGCTCGGCGTTTACATCATCCTGCTGCGCTTTTTCATTCCGCGTTTGCGGGTGATTTCGGAAAAGCAGGCTGATGCGCGCTCGCTTATGACCGGGCGCATTGTTGACAGCTATACGAATATTGCGACTGTCAAACTGTTCTCGCATTCAAGCCGTGAGGAGGCTTACGTCAAAGAAAGCCTCGATGGTTTTCTAACCACTGTGCATGGTCAGATGCGCATGATCACCCTGTTCCATTTCACGCTCTATCTTGCGAACTGCATATTGCTGTTTGCAGTGGGGGCGATTGGTATCAGTCTGTGGATGAACGAAGCGATTTCCGTTGGGGCCGTTGCAGTGGGCATCGGCCTGGTGCTGCGTTTGAATGGTATGTCGCAATGGATCATGTGGGAAATGTCGGCGCTGTTTGAAAACATAGGCACTGTGGAAGATGGTATTACGACGATCTCGCGCGCCCATGCTGTGGTGGATGTTCCTGACGCGCCTGCGCTGAGAGTGCGTGACGGTGTAATTGATTTTGATAAAATCGGCTTCCATTATGGCAAAGGCAAGGGTGTCATTGAAGGTCTGTCGCTTGACATCAAAGCAGGACAGAAGATCGGTCTTGTCGGACGCTCGGGGGCAGGTAAATCCACGCTCGTTAATCTGCTGCTGCGATTCTACGATCTTGAAAAAGGCCGCATCCTGATCGACGGGCAGGATATTTCAAAGGTAACGCAAGATTCGCTTCGCGCCAGCATCGGCATGGTGACACAGGATACATCTTTGCTGCATCGTTCGGTCCGTGAAAACATCATGTATGGCCGCCCTGACGCAACGGACGACATGGTCGCGCGGGCAATCCGCCTTGCGGAGGCTGATCAATTCATTCCGCTGTTGACCGATGCAAAAGGTCGACGTGGCTTGGATGCTCATGTCGGCGAGCGTGGTGTGAAACTTTCCGGTGGTCAGCGTCAGCGCATCGCGATTGCGCGTGTGATGCTCAAAGATGCGCCGATCCTTATTCTGGATGAAGCAACCTCTGCGCTTGATTCAGAAGTGGAAGCGGCCATTCAGGACAGCCTCAACACGCTTATGGAAGGCAAGACGGTTATCGCGATTGCGCATCGTCTTTCGACCATCGCTGCCCTTGATCGTCTCGTTGTGATGGATGAGGGAAAAATCGTCGAAGACGGGACGCATGAGGAGCTTGTTGCGCTTGGCGGTATTTATGCCGGACTATGGGCACGTCAGTCGGGTGGATTCCTTGGCTTTGATGAGCAGGCCGAAGCGGAAATGTCAAAGTAAGGAATACGCAATTGATGAAAGCGGTTTATAGCCTGTTCGAGCGTTGGGTTGATCCCTTCCGCGAACCGGACAAGCTCAGGCCGCCTTCAACAACACTTGCTTTTTTGTGGCACTACGCGCGGCAGGCCAAATGGCCGCTTGCAGCCTCGCTGGTTGTTGGCGGTCTGCTGCCTCTTGTTGAGGCAGGGCTTTTTTACTTCACCGGCAGGCTTGTCGATATTCTTGATCAGTCAAGTCGCACAGGCGTTGAAAGAAGCTGGTCGGCGCTGCTTCAGGCCGCAGGTCCAGAACTTTTGTTCATGGGTATCACAGTTCTTGTCATCCGCTTTGTCGTCACGGGCATAAATACCCTGCTTGAAGGTCAGACACTTTCGCCGGGTTTCTATAATATGATCCGCTGGCAGGCGAATTCCTATGTTCAGCGGCAGTCCTATGCATTCTTTCAGAATGATTTTGCCGGGCGCATTGCGACCAAGGTCTGGCAAGCAGGGCAAGCGGCCGGTGATCTGATTGACAGTCTCATTCAGGTCGTCTGGTTCATGGCGATCTACAGCATCACCACGCTGGTTCTGGTTGGCCAGCTTGACTGGCGGCTTGCGGCCGCGGTCATCGTCTGGATCGTGGCTTTTGGTCTGATCGCAAGGCACTACCTGCCACGCATCCGCGAGAATGCGGAAGCATCTGCCGAAGCAGGCTCTATGATCAATGGCCGTATCGTTGACAGCTATACCAATATTCAGACAATCAAGCTTAACACCGTCGATGATGACGAGCGCTATATGCGTGATGGCTTTAAGCGTTATCTGGCGGCTATCTTCCCCTTTCTCCGGTCACTTTCCGGTGTGCGTCTCGCCATGACCGGGTTGTCGGGTGTGATGATTGTGATGGTTGCCGTCATCACCATCGACTTGTGGACGAAAGACGCAATTACGGTCGGGCAGGTGTCGTTCACGCTCGGTCTGGTGCTGCGTCTTAACATGCTGCTCGGACGCCTCATGATGCAGCTGAATGGTATGCTGCGCCAGCTTGGTCTCATTGAGAATTCGATGGAGCTTTTGTCTGCACCGCTTGGTCTGGTAGACAAGCGCGATGCAAAGCAATTGCACATCACCGATGCGCGCATCGATATTCGGCATGTGACTTTCCATTATGGCAAAGCCGGAGGTGTTTTGGATGATATCAACTTCACCGTTAAGGGGGGGGAGCGGATCGGATTGGTTGGCCACTCTGGCGCTGGAAAAACCACGCTGGTGAATTTGATCCTTCGACTCTATGACGTCGAGAAGGGGGCTATCCTTGTTGATGGGCAGGATGTGCGTGACGTCACGCAAGCTTCGCTCCGGCGTGCCTTTGCGGTTGTCAGTCAGGAAACTGCACTTCTGCACCGCTCGTTGCGCGATAATATCATGTTGGCGCGTGATGATGCGACAGATGACGATCTTGCGGAAGCCGCGCGTCAGGCGGAAGCGGATGAGTTCATCGCAAGACTTGAGGACTTTAACGGACGCAAATCCTTCGATGCTTTTGTTGGCGAACGTGGAGTCAAACTTTCAGGGGGGCAGCGGCAGCGTATCGCGATTGCGCGCGCAATCCTGAAGGATGCACCGATCCTTATTCTGGATGAGGCGACATCGGCGCTCGACTCAGAGGTAGAAGCCGCTATTCAGGAAAATCTGCGTCAGCTCATGGAGGGCAAGACGGTTCTTGCAATCGCCCATCGTCTTTCGACCATCGCGGCGCTGGATCGTCTCATCGTTATGGATAAGGGGCGCATTGCCGAAGAAGGTACGCATGATGAGCTTATTGCGCGTGGCGGGATTTATGCGCGGCTCTGGGAGCGGCAATCAGGCGGTTTTCTGGGCGTAGACCATTAGTTTCGACATTTTCAGCGCCACAAAAACATTCGTACAAAGGGAAAATTGAGCGGCTGTTTTTGTTTGGCAGGATTTCAATGCACACCAATTCCGTACCCTGCGACATGGTGCCGTCCCTTAGGCTTGGCGTCTGGACAAGACTTTTCAACCTGCCTAAACCTGAACGCTGAGATGGAGGGAGTTTCGTTCTGCAAGTACTTGCGGGACTACCGTTTGCGTGCGAGCGCAAAGGGTAGGATCGCTTTCGCGCAGGTGCAACGTGGACGAGGGGAGTTTTCAATTGGATATCCAGGTTAAAAAGGAATTGGCACGTGAGCGAACACGACACGGCTGAGCCGACACGGCGTGATTTTTTGTATATTGCGACGGGAATGGCTGGTGTCGTCGGTGTCGGCGGACTGGCATGGCCGTTTATCGACCAGATGCGCCCCGATGCTTCGACACTCGCAGCAGCGTCCATTGAAGTGGATGTTTCTTCTCTTGAAGAAGGTGCGTCCATGACCGTCAAGTGGCGCGGCAAGCCGATTTTCATTCGCAATCGTACTGCTAAGGAAGTTGAAGACGCCAAGGTAACTGCCTTGAGCGATCTGAAAGACATTGCTGCGCGTAATGCCAATCTTCCCTTGGATGCAGAAGCGACGGATGTCGCCCGTTCGGCGGGTGAAGGCAAGGAAAACTGGATCGTTATGGTCGGTGTTTGCACCCATCTTGGCTGCGTGCCGCTCGGTGAATCCGGGTCGTTCGGTGGCTGGTTCTGCCCATGTCATGGCTCGACCTATGACACTGCAGGACGTATCCGCAGCGGTCCGGCGCCGGAAAACATGCACATTCCAGAATACGCATTCACTTCCGATACGGTCATCAGGATCGGCTAAAACAGATCTTGGGGAGATAAAACATGAGTGGTCATCACTCCACATATACGCCCTCGACCGGCATCGAGAAATGGGTCGACGAGCGGCTGCCTTTGCCGCGTCTTGTCTATGATTCCTTTGTTGCCTATCCGACGCCGCGTAATCTAAACTATATGTATACGTTCGGTGGCATCCTAAGCTTTATGCTTATTGCGCAGATCATTACCGGCATTGTGCTGGCCATGCATTATGCAGCTGAAACGTCGATTGCGTTTGTTTCCGTCGAAAAGATTATGCGTGATGTCAATTCCGGTTGGCTGCTACGCTATATGCACGCCAATGGTGCATCCTTCTTCTTCATTGCGGTTTATCTGCACATTGCGCGTGGGCTGTATTACGGTTCTTACAAGGCGCCACGTGAGCTTCTGTGGATTCTCGGCGTGGTCATCTTCCTGCTGATGATGGCAACCGCGTTCATGGGCTATGTGCTGCCATGGGGACAGATGTCGTTTTGGGGTGCGACGGTTATCACGGGCTTCTTCACGGCCTTTCCGGTGATCGGTGAGCCGATCCAGCAATTGCTGCTCGGTGGCTTTGCGGTTGATAACCCAACGCTTAACCGCTTCTTCTCGCTGCATTATCTGCTGCCGTTCATGATTGTGGGTGTTGTTATCCTGCACGTCTGGGCGCTGCATGTGACGGGTCAGACAAACCCGACCGGCATTGAAGTGAAGTCGAAGACGGACACGCTGCCGTTCACGCCTTATGCAACCATCAAGGATGCTTTTGGTGCGCTCGTCTTCTTCATCTTCTTCGCCTATTTTGTCTTCTACATGCCGAACTTCCTCGGCCACCCGGATAACTATATTCAGGCTGACTCGCTGAAGACACCGGCGCATATCGTGCCTGAATGGTATTTCTTGCCATTCTACGCGATGCTGCGTGCAATCACCTTCAACATCGGCCCAATCGACTCCAAGCTTGGTGGCGTTCTGGTGATGTTTGGTTCGATTGCGATCCTCTTCGTTGTGCCATGGCTCGATACGTCGAAAGTGCGTTCGGCCGTTTACCGTCCATGGTTCAAACTGTTCTTCTGGCTGTTTGTCATCAATGCGATCTTCCTTGGCTGGCTGGGCTCGCGTCCTGCTGAAGGCACGTACACATTGCTGGCGCAGTTTGGCACGCTTTACTACTTCGCATTCTTCATTGTGATCATGCCGGTTCTTGGCTTGATTGAGACGCCGAAGCGTCTGCCGAACTCGATTACCGAGGCGGTTCTTGAAAAGAGCGAAGGCAAGGCCGAGATTGCCCCAGTGGAAATCAAGGGCTGAAGCGCGAGATGAAGGACGTAAAAATGAAAAACATCCTCAAGAATTTCGCTGTCTTCGGTATTGCTCCGATCGTGGCTCTTGGTGTGACGCTGGGTGGCGCTTTTGCTGCTGGCGGTGGCGAGGGTGAGCCCGAGCATTATCCGATCCATCATCCGAAGCAGGAAAGCTGGAGCTTTTCGGGGCCATTTGGCACCTATGACAAGGGACAGCTACAGCGTGGCCTCAAGGTTTACAAGGAAGTCTGTTCGGCCTGCCATTCGATGAATCTGGTAGCTTTCCGCAATTTGGAAGCTCTCGGTTATTCGCCGGATCAGGTGAAGGCTTTCGCTGCCGAATATGAAGTCACCGATGGTCCGAATGCGGACGGTGAAATGTTCACCCGAAAGGCAATTGCGACGGATCATTTTCCATCGCCGTTTCCCAATGCGAATGCAGCAGCTGCGGCTAATAATGGCGCAGTTCCGCCTGACTTCTCGCTGATTGCCAAGGCCCGTGCCGTTGAACGAGGTTTTCCAACCTTTATCTTCGACGTATTCACGCAATATGCTGAAGGAGGCCCGGATTATATTCATGCGCTGCTGACCGGCTATGATGAACAGCCACCAGCTGGCATGCATATTCCGGAAGGCACGCATTACAACCCGTACTTCATTGCGGGGAAGTCGCTTGCCATGGCAAAGCCACTCAGCGACGATCAGGTGACGTATGATGATGGTTCTCCGCAGACGGTGGATCAGTATGCGCGTGACGTTTCTGCGTTTCTGATGTGGGCCGCAGAGCCGCATCTTGAACAGCGCAAGAAGACAGGCTTTCGGGTCATTATCTTCCTCGTGCTGTTTGCTGGTCTTGTTTATATTGCCAAGCGTTCGATCTGGTCGAATGTGAAGCACTGATCGCTTGTCATAACAGTTGAAGGGGCGCCAAAAGGCGCCCTTTTTGTTTTGATCGTGAAAGATCGTTCGAATATAGGGATTACGCTTGGCGCAGCCGCTATATCGTGGTTGAAGGTAATCTGAAAAAGCCTTTAAATTTGTCGTATTGAAAGGACTGAACATGGAATCCGGCCTTAAAGCCACGTTGAAAGACGCGATCAGAACGATTCCTGATTATCCAAAACCCGGTGTTCAGTTCCGTGATGTCACGACATTGATGGGGGATGCACAGGCTTTCCGCCGCGCTGTCGATGAACTTGTCTATCCTTATGCCGGAAACAAGGTTGATAAGGTGGCGGGTATCGAAGCGCGTGGCTTCATTCTTGGCGGCGCGATTGCGCATCAGCTTTCGGCTGGATTTGTTCCGATCCGTAAGAAGGGTAAGCTGCCGCGTGATACCGTGCGTATCGCCTACAGCCTCGAATATGGCATTGATGAAATGGAAATGCACCGCGATGCCATCGTGCCGGGCGAGCGCATCATGCTGGTGGACGATCTGATCGCAACGGGTGGCACGGCAGAAGCTGCGGCCAAGCTGCTTCTCCAGATGGGTGCCGAGATCGTTGCCGCTTGCTTCATCATTGATCTGCCAGACCTTGGTGGACGCAAAAAGCTTGAAGCGCTTGGTGTACCAGTGCGCACGCTTGTCGAATTTGAAGGCGATTGAGTTTAGCAAAAGCAACGGTTTTATGCGTCAATCACCGTTGCTTTTATTTTAAGCAGGTAGCTTCACCATGGCGGCATTGTCGAAGGATAAAACTTTGTCGCCGTTTTGGTTATAGGCGCTGCTGCTCATGCTCAGCATTGACCAGCCGGGACGTGAGCCGAGAGGCCGGATCGCATGGACGGTGCGCTTATAGGTGATCGTGTCACCTGCATAGACCGGGCGTATCCATTTGAGATTCTCAAAGCCGGGTGAGGGGCCAAATGTTGGCGGAACTTCGCCGCGCTTGATAGCGTCTTTGGTTGCCTCAACAATAGATGCCACGTTCAGCTTCATAAAAACTGCGGTGGTGTGCCAGCCAGATGCACAAAGACCACCCAGAACGCTGTTCTTGGCGGCTCGCGCGTCGAGATGAAACGGTTGCGGATCGAACTTTGATGCGAAGTGGATGATTTCCTCGGCGCTGAAGGTATAGCTGCCGATGGTCAGCTCTTCGCCGAGATGATCTTCAATGAAACTCATGCTTCGTCTCCTTCGCGTTCAGGATTGCGAAGGCCGATCATGGCCGTGTGCTGTAGCTCGCAAACAACTTCGCCACGCTGATTGACGATCTCGTTATGCACAGTGAGAAAGCCCACATGCGGCATGGATTTGGAGCGGCGGCGGTCAAGCACCGTCGATAGTCCGCTCAGGGTATCACCCGCAAGAACAGGCCGCTTCCAGCGGTTGAATTCAATACCGGGGCTGCCCTGTGAGGTCGAATCTTTCAGGTAGGCATCCCAGATCATGCGCATGAAAAGCGACACGGTGTGCCAGCCCGAAGCAGCGAGACCGCCGAGCACGCTTGCCTTGCCTGCTTCCTCATCAAGATGGAAGGGCTGCGGGTCGAACTCGCGCGCGAATTCAATAATCTCTTCTTTGGTGATGGTGCGAGGGCCAAAAGGCAATTTCAGCCCTCGGGTAAAGTCCTCATAGGCATATTTGGGTGTTTTATCAGTCAATCCGGTCTCCTCCCGACCAGAGTGGCGTTGCCACTCTGTTTCTCTGCCTGCGCATGTCTTAAATTCCCAAACCGGTTCCCATTTTTGGGAGACATGCGTAGAAAAAAGGCCACCGTTTTCACGGTGGCCTGATCGTATCAGGTATTGAAGCGGAACAGCATCACATCGCCGTCATGGACGATGTATTCTTTGCCTTCGTCCCGCGCTTTGCCTGCTTCCTTGGCACCGACTTCACCATTGTATTTGATGTAATCTTTATAGGCGATGGTCTGCGCACGAATGAAGCCGCGCTCGAAATCCGTATGGATAACACCAGCAGCACCCGGAGCCTTGGTGCCGCGCTTGATGGTCCATGCGCGCGTTTCCTTGGGGCCAGCCGTGAAATAGGTGATGAGGTCAAGAAGCTTGTAGCCAGCGCGGATCAGACGGTCGAGGCCCGGCTCTTCGAGGCCCATGGCGTCGAGATATTCCTTGGCTTCTTCATCAGCAAGCTGCGCGACTTCGGCTTCGATTGCAGCGGAAATGATGACGCTTTCAGCGCCCTGTTCAGCAGCCATTTTGGCGACGGCAGCGCTGTGCTCGTTGCCATTGGCGGCATCGCTTTCAGCGACATTGCAGACATAAAGCACTGGTTTCGAGGTGAGTAGGTTCAGGCCCTTGAGGATCAGCAGATCATCTGGTGCAATGTCTTTGAGCATCAGGCGAACAGGCTTGCCGTTCTGCAACAGTTCAAGTGCCTGTTCCATGACGGGCAGCACGGTGGTTGCTTCCTTGTCCTTGGATGCTGCGCGCTTGCGGATCTGAACGATGCGGCGCTCGATGCTTTCGAGGTCCGAGAGCATCAGTTCCGTTTCAACGGTTTCAGCATCCGACACAGGATCAATGCGGCCTTCGACATGGGTGATGTCGTCATCTTCAAAGCAACGCAGAACATGCACGATTGCATCGACTTCGCGGATATTGGCGAGGAACTGGTTGCCCAGACCTTCACCTTTGGATGCACCGCGCACCAGGCCTGCAATATCAACGAAGTTGATGCGGGTCGGGATGATTTCCTTCGAGCCTGCTACTTTCGCAATACCATTCTGGCGGGGATCGGGGACGGCCACTTCGCCGGTGTTCGGCTCGATGGTGCAGAATGGATAGTTTGCAGCCTGTGCCGCAGCGGTCTTGGTCAGCGCGTTAAAAAGCGTGGACTTGCCGACATTAGGCAGGCCGACGATGCCGCATTTGAAACCCATGATCTTACCTGTCAGACTAGAATAGAATTGGTGTCGCTATGCGACTTGGATAAATCTTTTGTCGCTATGCGACATGTAACTATGAAGCGTCAAGAGCACCGCGTAAAAGTCGCAGTTTAATCCTTGTTGCCCAAGAGTTTCTTGAGCATTTCAGCCATTGGTCCGCCTGCTGGAATCTGCGGCTTCGCTGCACTCTGGCGTGCCTGCCGAATGTGGCTTTGGGCTTTCGGCGGTGCTTTTGCTGCCTGCGCAGGGTCAGCCTTGAAGCCGTTGGGACGCTGATTGCCGTCGCCCATGGCAACAGCCACGCGGTTCATGAAGCTGTTGTCTTCTTTTTTGGCGAGCAGGCCAATATTGTCCGCGATTGCACCAAACAGCTTATCAAGCCATTCATTATCGACTTTGGCGAAGTCGCCCAGAACATGATTGTGGACAAGTTCTTTTGCACCGGGATGTCCGATACCAAGGCGCACACGACGATAGTCTTTGCCGCCGGGGAACGCCTGCACATGGGCGTCGATAGATTTGATGCCGTTGTGACCGCCGGAGCCGCCGCCTGTCTTGATGCGCAGCTTTGCAGGCGCAAGGTCAAGCTCATCATAGATCACGACGAGATCGGCAGATGTCAGTTTGTAGAAGCGCATGGCTTCGCCAATCGACTGGCCGGAATTGTTCATGAAAGTCATTGGCTTGATGAGAAGGACTTTCTCGCCGTCAATCACGCCGTCGGCGATCTCGGCCTTGAACTTCTTCTGCCAGTTGGAAAAGCGATGGCGGCGGAATATTTCATCCACCGCCATAAAACCGATATTATGTCGGTTATGCGCATATTGAGGGCCGGGATTGCCAAGTCCTGCGATGAGCAGCATGGTTGTCTGACCCCTCTATGCGGACAGCGATTACTCGCCGTCCTTCGCTTCTTCTGCGCCTTCAGCGTTTTCTTCCGACTTGAGGCCGGCAGGTGTCGCAATGGTAGCGATCGTGAAATCGCGATCCTGAATAGCAGGGGTTGCGCCCTTAGGAAGCTTAACAGCCGAAATGTGAACCGAGTCACCGAGCTCAAGGCCGGTCAGGTCGATTTCGAGTGCGTCAGGGATAGCATTTGCCGGAACGATCAGTTCAACGTCGTGACGAACAACGTTCAGAACGCCGCCCTTCTTGATGCCCGGTGCTGCTTCTTCGTTCTTGAAGTGAACAGGAACGTTAACATGGACAACCGACTTCGCGGAAACGCGGAGGAAGTCAACATGCTGAGGGAAGTCGCGGACTGGATCGAGCTGGTAATCCTTAGGGAGAACCTGAATCTTCTTGCCGTCTACTTCGATCGTAGCAACCGTGGTTTTGAAGCCGCCGCCATGGATCTTGTAGAAGATTTCCTTGTACGAGACAGCAATTGCGAGTGGCTCCTGCTTGTCACCATAGATGACTGCTGGAATCTGGCCGTTGCGACGCAGTTCGCGGGAGGACCCCTTACCAACCCGTGTACGCAGATCGGCCTTGAGCACGTAAGTATCGCTCATGGCATTTCCTTTCAAAGTTACTGGAGTGTCGCTTGCCGTTTTATCTGTGCATGATCTTGACCGAAAACCGGTTTCCACTTTTCGGGATCATGCAACGACGAACAACATGAAACAGCCCGATATGCCTTTCACAGGGTGAAAGGCCGGGCGGCTTCATTCCGCGTTGCCTCCAAGGGTGTCTACGCGGATGGCGGTGCTATAGAACAAAGGGGCTTTTCATGCAAGGCGTTCCACAGCTTCTGTGGGCTTTTGTCTTAACGGGTGGCATTGGCCGCGTCAAAAATGTTAAGCGCATGGCAGACTGATCGCGGGTTCTGCCTGCCGAGTCGTCACAACATCCACGGAACAAAGGAAACGAGATGCAGGTCGGTATCGACATGGGTGCTGTTGCTGGAAGTGGTTCTGCCTCGGCAGTGGCGCTTGGCGGTGGTAAGCAGGCCGTGCTTGATCTTGAAGAGCTTCTCGCAACGCGTCTTCTGGTGCAGGGCAATTCCGGGTCCGGCAAGTCGCATCTGCTGCGCCGCCTGCTTGAGCAGAGCGCACAGTGGGTGCAGCAATGCATCATAGACCCGGAAGGCGATTTCGTAACGCTCGCCGATCTTTACGGCCACGTGGTTGTCGATGCTGCCCGTTCGGAATCTGAACTCACCCGCATTGCAAGCCGCATTCGCCAGCATCGTGTTTCGGTGGTGCTTAATCTCGAAGGTCTGGACGTCGAGCAGCAGATGCGTGCGGCGGCGGCTTTTCTTGGTGGTCTGTTCGATGCGGAGCGCGATTATTGGTATCCGATGCTCGTCGTGGTGGATGAAGCGCAGCTCTTTGCGCCTGCTGCCGCTGGCGAAGTGTCAGATGAAGCGCGTAAGCTTTCGCTTGGTGCGATGACGAACCTCATGTGTCGTGGTCGTAAGCGCGGTCTCGCCGGTGTGATTGCCACGCAGCGCCTTGCAAAGCTTGCCAAGAATGTGGCTGCGGAAGCATCGAATTTTTTGATGGGGCGGACCTTCCTCGATATTGATATGGCGCGCGCCGCCGATCTTCTCGGCATGGAACGCAAGCAGGCGGAAATGTTCCGTGATTTGCAACGCGGGCATTTTGTGGCGCTCGGACCGGCCTTGTCGCGCCGTCCGCTGCCGATCAAAATCGGTAAGGTTGAAACTTCTGCGCGTTCGTCGTCGCCAAAGCTGATGCCGCTGCCCGATGCGCCGGAGGATGCGCGCGATCTGATTTTTACGCCAGCGCCGGAAGAAATCCGCACCGTTGTGCGCCGCACGCCGCCACCACCTCCGCCACCATCGACGGCAGAAATTCTGGCACAGGTGGCCAAGCCAAAGCCGGAAGCAGAGCCTGTTGAGGCACCGTTGTTCCCCGGCATTGTGGAAGCCGAGCGTGATAGCTTGCTTGAGAAGGTCATGCGCGAGATCGTTGACGATCCCGATGCTTCTTTCCGCTCTGTTGCTGTGCTTTATCAGGATTTTCTGGTGCGCTGCCGGATTCATCGAGTTCCTGGCGAGCCGCTCGCTTTGCCTGCTTTCCGCCGCCGTCTTGCGGTTGCGCAAGCGAGCATTGAGAGCGATGTTGCGACTGGTGAGACATGGCAGAAGGCATTGGCGCTTTCTGAAAGCCTTACCGATGATGTGCAGGGTGTGTTTCTGATTGTCGCACAGGCAGCAGTAACGGGGGCGATATGCCCGTCTGATGCGGCACTGGCGCGAGCTTATGGCACTCACTCGCTAAGTCGCGCCCGACGCCTGTTGACCTACTTCGAAGAGCGCGGATTATTGGTTGTGCGCAATGATTTCAAAGGTTTGCGCATCGTGAACTTCCCTGATCTTGAGTGCGAGACGGCACCCGGCGATCCGAATGCGCCGGATGATCAGGCGGATGAGGCGCTTGCGGCGGAATAAAGTGGTTCTGTGCAAACCGTCATGAACCTGTAATGATCCTCAGCAACTGCTTGCAGGATCATGCAGAGAGATAAGATGACGACAAAGCCGCAGCCTGACTTCCGAGAACTGTTCATGACATTTGGCAAGATAGGGCTTTTGTCGTTTGGCGGACCTGCCGCGCAGATTGCCATGTTGCAGCGGGTTCTGGTTGATGAAAAGCGCTGGCTGGATCAGGAGCGACTGATCCATGCGCTGAATTTCTGCATGTTATTGCCGGGGCCGGAAGCCATGCAGCTCGCGACTTATACAGGCTGGGCGATCAAAGGCTGGCGCGGTGGCTTGCTGGCGGGGCTTTTGTTTGTTCTGCCCGGTGCAACCGTCATGCTGGCCTTATCGGCGCTTTATGTTGCCTTTGGACATGTGGATATTGTTGCGGGGCTTCTGTTTGGTCTCAAGGCAGCAGTGCTGGCCGTGGTGTTTGAAGCGCTGTACCGGATGGCGAAGCGCACGCTCACCTCCGGCTTTTGCTATATGATCGCGATTGCCGCCTTTGTAGCAATTGCGCTTCTCAAACTGCCATTTCCAATTGTCGTTCTGTTGGCAGCACTTGCCGGTGGTTTACGACACTGGTTGCGGGGCGGTGCTGCGAGCAATAACGTCGCGCAAGCCGCCCCCAATGCATTGCGTGAATTTTCGCTGCAAACCCTCATCTGGGGTGGGTTATGGCTGGTGCCATTGGTCGGGCTTTATCTGGCCTTTGGCGGCATGCATGTCTTCACTGCGGAAGCTGCATTTTTTTCCAAACTGGCAGTCGTTACTTTTGGCGGTGCTTATGCAGCACTGTCCTACACAGCACAGCAGGCCGTTGAACATTTTGGCTGGATGAAACCCGGTGAAATGCTGACCGGTCTGGGACTGGCAGAAACCACGCCGGGGCCGCTGATCCTTGTACTGGTTTTCGTCGGCTTTGTAGGAGCGGCCAATCTGTCAGGATTGCCGCCACTGGCCGGTGGGCTTGTGGGCGGGCTGATTGCACTCTGGTTTACCTTCGTGCCGTGCTTTCTCTGGATATTGGCTGGTGCGCCATTTGTGGAGCGCCTGCGTCAGCTGCGCTGGCTGTCAGCTATGCTGAGTGGAATCACGGCTGCGGTTGTTGGTGTGATTGCCAATCTCGCGCTCTGGTTTTCGCTGCACGTCCTGTTTTCACAGGTTCAAGAAGTGCCGCTCGGTGCTTTCACGCTGCCGCTGCCAGATGTCAGCACAATAGACAATGCCGCCGTCCTGATTGCAGGCGCGGCGGCATTCTTGCTTCTCGTTTTAAGGCTTAACATGCCGCTTGTGCTGTTGCTTGCGGCATGTCTCGGCATCGCAATTAAATTAATCGAACAGGCTTGAAACCGATTCTTCAGCCGCGGTGCGCGCAATCGCTTCACCAATCAGGCTGGAGATCGACAGGACGCGAATATTCGGTGCGTCGTTGATCGCGGTCGTTGGCTGGATCGAATCGGTGATAACCAGTTCTTTCAGCTTCGATGAAGCGATACGGGCAACTGCGCCACCCGAGAGAACGCCGTGCGTGATATAAGCGGTGACGCTTTTTGCGCCCTTGGCGAGCAGAGCTTCTGCTGCGTTACACAGCGTGCCGCCGGAATCAACGATATCGTCGAACAGCAGGCAATCTTTGCTGGTCACATCGCCGATGACGTTCATGACTTCCGATTCCCCCGGACGCTCACGGCGCTTATCAACGATTGCAAGCTGCGCATCGATGCGCTTTGCCAGCGAGCGGGCGCGAACCACACCACCAACGTCAGGCGAAACGACCATGCAATTGCCGGTCGGATAGTTTGCTTTCACATCGCGGGCGATGACCGGAACCGCATAGAGGTTGTCGGTCGGAATATCGAAGAAGCCCTGAATCTGACCTGCATGAAGATCCAGTGTCAAAACGCGGTTTGCACCGGCTTCGGTGATGAGGTTGGCAACCAGCTTTGCCGAGATTGGCGTGCGTGGGCCGGGTTTACGATCCTGGCGCGCATAGCCGAAATAAGGAAGCACAGCAGTGATGCGGCGTGCTGATGAACGACGGAAGGCGTCGATCATGATCAGCAGTTCCATCAGATTGTCGTTTGCCGGATAGGAGGTCGATTGCAGAACGAATACGTCTTCGCCGCGCACGTTTTCCTGAATCTCGACGAAGATTTCCTGATCGGCGAAACGGCGAACAGTCGCCTTGCCCAATGGAATGTCGAGATATTGAGCAACGGATTCGGCAAGAACCCGGTTGGAGTTGCCTGCGAAAAGTTTCATTCTTTTTGCCTCTGAAGCCGGAGCAGTTTCGTTCTGTCGCAAAAAGTCCGTGAAACGGACGTGATCTGTTGTGTCAGCGTGAACCGAAACACGTTCGGCTACGCTTATGCCACTCTTAAAAACTATAAAACCGCGTATTCTTTTTTAGAGGTGCCAAATACTGCAGCTTTCAAGGTTTTCTTGAATGAGCGGCCTATTGCAAAGAGTCACCATCATTGCAAGTCCTGTGAGGTCACAATTGCTGCAAAAAGCTCTCTTAAAGTGCTTTCCCACAGGGCTGCCCACTGGATTCAGTAAAAGATTTCAGTATTTTGTCGGCGAACTGCTTTTTCATGCGCGATTTGCCGCAAGCCAGTTTGAATATTCCTGTATGGTTTTGTCAGCGATTGACTGCATGGCCGAAGGTGGAACAACGCTCCATGAGTCTGCCGCCGAACCGGATACTTTTTCCTGTCCCTGAATGCGATGAAGGCGATTGCCTGCCGCATCGAGAACATCCCAGACATAGAGAACGGTTGTCTGATTGTCTTCAGACAGCACCGAGAAATAGCCTTTCATGACATAGGCGGCATCCGCGCCATTATTGCCTGCAAGCTCAATGCCTTTTGCACGCGCGTCATCATTAATGCGATGAGTGAGCGGCGTGACGACTGTGACAGGCGCGCCGATGATCGGGGCAATATAAAGCTTGCCCGGCTTTAAGGCTGCGGAACGCGCTGGCACTGTGGGCGCCGTCGCGGGTGTCGTGGCGGCCGGGGTCGGCGCTGCCGGTGTGGTTTGTGCAGGTTGCGGCGTGGCTCCCTGCACGTTCAATGCAGATTCGGTGCTGTTGCAGGCGGCAAGCAGTCCAGCAAGCAACAACATCATGAAAAGACGTGCCTTGTTCATGTTCGGCTTCATGCTCCTGAAAGCGCAGACTATTCCAGCGCCCGTCAGATTTATCGCCGATTGTGCGCTATTTGGCAATCATATCAAGAGAATGGCGGGATAAAGGCAGAGCAGCACCATTTGTTGTGAGATAAGTCTGCCCCAGCGTCATGGCCGTTTCCGTGTCGGAATCCATAATGATCATGTGTGCAAACAGCGTCATATCTGGCTGTATGCTTTCGGGATTTCCTGAATAAAACATTTGCGGGTCCATCCAGGATGGTGTGAAGCGCGCGCCTACAGAATAGCCGCAGGCATTGAGCCTGTGACGGGTGAGGCCATGGGCTTCCATCGTGCGCGAATGTGCGTCAAACACATCGCCAAATGTTGACGCAGGTGTCATCGCCTGTTCGACCGCTTCGAGTGCTTCACGTGCGGCATCATAAAGCTTGAGATGTTCAGGGCGGGGCTGCCCGACGATAATCGTGCGCATCATCGGCGCATGGTAATGGCGATAAACGCCGGACCATTCAAGCGTGAGCTGATCATTGGCTGAAAGCGTGCGACGACCGGCTTTGTAACGGCAGAGCAGAGCATCGGCGCCGGAGCCAATGATATATTCATTGGCCGGATAGTCACCATCGCCTGCAAAGTTGGCGGCCATCATCGCAGCAAGAATATCGGCTTCGCTTGCGCCGGCTTTGATAAGTTTCAGTGCGGCATCCAGCGCATCGTCGCCTAACTCTGCCGCACGTTTGATAAGCGTTATCTCGGCCGGGCTTTTGAGAAGGCGCAGACTGTCCACTATGCCGGAGGCATCGTAGAGCTTAGCGAAGCTCTGTAACTGATCATCAAGTTTGCGAGCATTGGCGCCGGTTAGTCCATGGGTCTGGTATTCAATGCCGATGCGCGTGCCCAGCAGATCAAGCTCGGTGAGAATGTTTCGCAGATCAATGGCCGGGTTTGCATTGTCGCGATCGGTCCAGACGACGATATTCTCGATGTTGGATGTATGGCGCGCTTGCCGGAGGTCGGCGGAGCGGGTCATCAATACGGTTGAACCGTCGGCTTTGACGACAAGGCACTGGAAAAAGCAGAAGCCAAAGGTGTCGTAGCCGGTCAGCCAGTACATGCTTTCCTGCGCAAACAGCAGCAAAGCATCCAGCTTCTCTTCCTCCATCTTCAAGATCAGACGGTCGCGACGTGCAGCGAATTCTTCCGGCTCGAAGTGAAGGGCCATGCGGTTCTCCTCAGTCTACAATGGCAATGGCGGCGATCTGACGGCCATAATCAGGCTCGTTACGATGCGTTGTGCGCCGATAGGAATAAAACTGTTCTTCATCGGCATAGGTACACTGACGCAATGATTCTGCCCTGACACCCGCGCGGGTCAGGCGGTCGGTGATGAAAGTCCAGAGATCGAAAAGCTTGTGTGCTTCTTTGTGCGAAGGCTCAAAATATTTGGTATAAGATGGGTCTTTGCTTATGAATTCGGCATAGAATTCCGGTCCGACTTCATAATTGTCTGGGCCGATTGTTGGACCAAGAACGGCAATAATATTTTCGCGCTTGGCACCCAGCTTGATCATCGCTTCAATGGTGTTTTCGAGCACACCTGTAAACGCACCACGCCAGCCGGCATGGGCCGAGCCAATGACGCCTGCTTCATGATCGGCAAACAGCACCGGGCCACAATCAGCCGACAATGCGCCGATCGCGATGCCGGGAACATTGGTCACCATTGCATCGGCTTTTGGGCGTGGCGCCGTGAGAGGTTCGGTGACGTAGACAACATTAGGTGAGTGGACTTGATGCACTGTGACGAGATGATCGGATGCGACGCCAAGTGTCTTGGCCACGCGGCGGCGATTCTCGCTCACGCGTTCCGGCACGTCATTGGAGCCGCTGCCGACGTTCAGCCCTGCATAAATGCCATCTGAAACGCCGCCTTTGCGGGTGAAAAAGCCATGCGCAATGCGCTTGCCGTTTGAACCGGCGATGCCGTCCAGCAGAGGGGAGCGAAGCGGTTGCGGCTTGTCGGTCATGAGCTTTCTCTTTCAAACGGCTGGATGGTGGGGGAGGCTTGATTGCTTGTCAATCGCAGCTTTTTGACGATGTGATTTATCAGGCAGTCTCAAAGGGGAAGATTTTTGTTTGTTTGTCGGCAATAGCCAGCACTTTGAAAAGCGTTCCCATCTGGTCGGGCGCAGCCAAGCGCTCGACATCTTGGCGCAGTTTATTCTGGAAAGCGCCCTCGCGCCCAGCCCCCAAACGTCCGGCGCGATCAACAAGACCCATGCCCAACAGAAAATCGCCCTGCGTCATGGTTGCGGTTTTGCAACCGCAATTGCGCGCGGTTTTTTCCAGCATGTCGAAATCGACGTGGCTGGTGAGGTCTGCTTCTCCCGGATGGGCAAAAACATCATCATAGGCATGCTTCAGCATAGCTTGCAGTGTGTCGCCGAAGCCCGATTGCAGATGGCCATAATCGATAGAAAGTGCGGCCCCGCGCGAGGTGGCAATGCGCTGTGCAATTTCTTGCACCAAGGCGGTGCGGGCAGGGGCTGCTTCGAAAATTGTGCCTTCGGGTGCTGTCTGGTGGCCTGTGGGCAGCAGTGCCTCATCAATGCCGCCTGTGCCGCTGATGAAGTAAAACTCGTCCTGTTCATTCAGTGCGATCAGCCGTTCGACAAAACGGCCATTCGATTTTACGAATTGTCTGAACGGAATTGCATCGAACAATTCGTTGGAAATGAGGATGAGTGGGCCGTCCGGAACATCAGAGAATTGTTTGAACCATTCCACGTTCTCACGGCCAAGTTTCTGCTTTTGCTTTTCGACCAGTCTTGGACTGGTCTCAACCATGGCAATGCACATTGAACCAGACATTTGCGGCGCAAGCTTTGCTATTGTGCGCAACATGTCACTCATCAGCGTTCCGCGACCGGCACCAATCTCGCAGAGCACGGCGTTATCAGGGCGACCGAGAGCATCCCAAATGCCAACACACCAGATGCCGATCAGTTCACCGAACATCTGGCTGATTTCTGGAGCGGTGATGAAATCGCCATCGCGCCCAAAAGGTTCGCGTGTCGTATAGTAGCCAGATTCCCGGTCGCCAAGGCAGGCAGCCATATAGTCGGCAACGCTGATCGGCCCTGTGGTGCCGATCAGCCGTTTCAGCCGGTGTTTTAACGATGCCTCAGGCATGTTTTGCTGCCGCCCGATTGGCGCGCCACATCGCCCATAGACCAATCAGAACCATCGGAAGGGAAAGGATCATCCCCATGGTCAGCCAGCCGCCGAAGAGATAGCCAAGTTGTGCATCGGGTTCGCGGAAAAACTCGACGATGATGCGGCTCAGACCATAGCCGAGAACGAATGTGCCTGCGATAAAGCCGGGTGCTTTGAGTTTTTTACCGGCCCAGACAAGCACGAACAGAACGAAAAACAGGACCAGCCCCTCAAGAAATGCTTCATAGAGCTGGCTTGGATGGCGCGGAAGGCCGCCGCCATTCGGGAAGCGTACAGCCCATGCCACATCGCTGACGCGGCCCCATAATTCATCATTGATGAAGTTCGCCACACGCACCACGCCAAGACCGACTGGTACACCCGCAGCGACAACATCGAACATGCTCCAGACCCTGATGCCGCGTGAGCGTGCAAAAAGGATCATGGCAATTGTTGTGCCGAGAATGCCGCCATGAAAAGACATGCCGCCATCCCAAACCGCAGGAATAGCCAGCGGATTGGTGAGATAATAGGGGAGGTTATAAAAAAGCACATAGCCCAAACGTCCGCCAAGCACGACGCCAAGCGCTGCCCAAATCACAAAATCATCAAGCGCTTCAGGCTGCATGGGGGGCTGGTTGCTGGCCCACAGGCGGTGGTTGCGCAGCAGCTTTTTGCCATACCACCAGGCAAACATAATGCCGATGACATAGCCAAGGCCATACCAATGCACGGCCAGCGGACCGATCGAAAAGATCACTGGATCAATATTTGGAAAAGCAAGGCCAGAGGCTGGCTGCAAAGTCTCCATGATAAAATAACTCCATTTTCCGGCGGAACATGCGCGACGATATCTGAGTGGTCAAGTCATCACGTTTATACAGCTTCACTTGCATCACAACCGAGACAGCCCTATTTCCAATTGAGGTTTTCAACAAGACCGTATCGAAGATAGGAAAGAATGCCATGACCAGCGGATCAAACCGGGTTCTCGACGAACTTGCCAAGCTTGTGACGGATGCGGCAGGTGCTGCGCAAGGCGTGCGCCGCGAAGTCGAGACTGCACTGCGCTCACAGAGCGAACGTGTGCTTCATACGCTCGATGTTGTGCAGCGGGAAGACTTCGAAGCGGTGCGTGAAATGGCGATCAAAGCGCGCGCTGAAAATGCGGCCCTGCTTGCCAAAATCGAAGCATTGGAAGCGCGTCTTGCTAAATTCGAAGTTGATTCGACTGCGAAAACGCCAAAAAACTCTGCTCAAACAGCAAAATCCAAAGATAATTCATAATTTTTTATTAACAGGCTATAAGTGCCAAAAACCCTTGTCTTAGAGTCGCTTAAGGCAGGGGTTGCGGTTCGCTCTTCCCATATTTCCACATGCTTTAATGCCTCTTTTCAGAAAAGGGGCTGGCGTTCAGATTCAGCATCAATAGACTGAAAACACTACATGATTCGTAATGGGGTCATGTAGGCAGCGGCGAGGGGCTGTCGTTTTAGTTTTCGCGTCTTTCAGGCTGCTTTCCAGTATCAGTTGCGTATGTGCGTATGCCATTGAGGTGTTGCATGCTGAGTAAGCGTGCGAACTCCTCAACCGATCAATTCGTGCTTTTTTCTGCGCTTTGTTTGCGTGGGGGGAGGTGCGGGCGAGCAGTCACTTGCGCGCCGGGAATTTGGAGGTGTCTTTTGAGGCGCTTCCCAGAACAGGAAACGGACATGAGCCTTCTTGAGCTTGAATTTGCACGCGAAGCACATCCGGTGGATGTGATCGAGCATGTTGCGAATTCAAACGACTGGACGTTCGAGCGGACTGGCGACGACGAAATTGCAATTTCGGTGGCGGGCAACTGGACCGACTACCATATCTCGTTCTCCTGGATGGAGGATTTTGAAGCTCTGCATCTGGCCTGTGCCTTTGACATCAAGGTTGCCGAACCGCGGGTCAATGAAGTGATGCGGTTGCTGTCGCTTATCAATGAAAAGCTTTTGATGGGCCATTTCGATCTTTGGCAGCAGGAAGGCGCGATCATGTATCGCCAGTCGCTGCTGCTTGCCGGCGGTGCAGAACCCACCAGCCGTCAGGTGGAAGTGTTGCTTTCAGCGGCGCTTGAAGCATGCGAAAACTATTTTCAGGCCTTTCAATTTGTTGTGTGGTCGGGTGTCAGTGCGCGTGAAGCACTGGAAAGCGTTTTGTTCGAAACAGTCGGACGCGCATAAATTTAATCCCGGTTTTTTGACCGGGATTCACTTTGGGGGATAAGATGAGCGGAACTGAAACGATCAGCTGGGCAGATTTCGAGAAGGTCGATATTCGCACAGGAACGATTGTTGAGGCTGTGCCATTTCCTGAAGCCCGCAAGCCAGCTTTCAAGCTGAAGATCGATTTTGGGGACAAGATCGGTATCAAAAAATCGTCAGCACAAATCACAAAACATTATGAGCCGGATGCGCTGATTGGTCGGCAGGTGCTGGCCGTGGTCAATTTCCCCCCGCGCCAGATTGGGCCTTTCATGTCCGAAGTTCTTACGCTCGGTCTGCCTGATGAGAATGGCGAAGTGGTCCTGGCTGCAATTGATAAAAGAGTTCCAGACGGCGTTAAACTATACTGATCGTCTTTCTGTGATTTGTGCATGTCGCCTGTTGTGTGCGATTGATCGCATAAGCAACGGACAGGAATGAAGCAGATGCAGGGAACGATTGTCGTCGCCATAGGCGGAGCTCTGGGAAGCATATTGCGCTATTGGATGACCATCTGGCTTGCGCCGGTAAGTCAGGGGCTGCCCTGGGGCACGATTGCGGTCAACATCATCGGTTCATTTGCCATTGCTTTCTTTGGCGCGATGACGATGGCATCCAGTCGTATTGAAGTGCATGAGATCTGGCGTCTTGCCTTTATGGTTGGCGTCTGTGGGGGCTTTACAACCTTTTCCTCATTCAGTGTGCAAACTTTCGAACTGTTGCGTCTTGGCATGCCGGGGCGCGCACTTTTGAACATCAGTATTTCGCTTGCTGCCTGTCTTGCCGCGACAGCTCTTGGTTATTTCGCAGCACAGGTGCTCAATAAAGTTTAACAGTTTCTGCCGCGCATCTTATCTCAAAACTGCTTCGCAGTTTTGCTGGAAATGCTCTAGGCCGGAATGCGGATAATTGCTCTTAAGCCGCCGGTGGGGGCATCTTCCAGTTCGATATCGCCGCCATGGCTTCTTGCAATATCGCGTGCGATGGCGAGGCCAAGCCCGCCTGTGCCGCCTGAATCCTGTGTGCGTGCTTCATCAAGGCGCACAAAGGGTTTGAAAACGTCTTCGCGGCGATCTTCCGGTATGCCGGGGCCGTCATCATCCACGATGATTTTCAGCCAGCCATCTTCATGCGTGAGTGCAAGTTCGACATTCTGCGCATGGCGGAACGCATTGGACACCAGATTGCTGACAAGACGCGAAAAGGCGTTCGGTCGAACATGGATTTCGCTGTCGCCTTCAATGGAATATTTGAAGCCGCGTTCGCGCAGTCGCGCTTCATTGGAAAGTTTGTCGCAAAGCAAACGCACATCATAGGTTGCCGCCTCTTCTGCACCTTCGCCCCGCGCAAAAGCCAGATAGCCTTCAAGCATCGTCTGCATGTCGGCAATGTCCTGATTGAGCGGTTCGGTGTCGATGGCATTGCCGGTGAGGGCGAGTTGCAACTTGAAGCGGGTAAGAATGGTGCGCAGATCGTGGCTGACGCCAGAAAGCATGGCTGTGCGCTGTTCAATCTGTCGCTCAATGCGCGAGCGCATCTGAATGAAAGCAATGCCAGCGCGACGGACTTCTTCCGCACCATGGGGGCGGAAGCCCTCCGGCATCGGGCGGCCTTTGCCAAAACTTTCAGCCGCCTGTGAAAGCTGCTGGATGGGTTTGATCTGATTGCGCAGGAAGGCAATCGCAATGATCAGAAGAACAAGGGCTGTGCCGATCATCCAGGTGAGGAAGATACCGGTATTCGATGCATAGGCCTGACTGCGGCGGGCAAAGACACGAAGCACTTTATCTTCGAGCTTGATGCGAATTTCGATCAGATCGGAATCGCCAACCGTATCCACCCAGAACGGACGATTGATCTGACGGGTGATTTCTTCGCTCAGGAAGTAATCGAGAATGGCGAAGAACGGTTTTGGTCCCGGTGGTGGTAGCGGATCGGGCGGCAGGATCGAAATGTTGAGGCCAAGACGCTGCTGTGAGATACGGATCAGGTTGTCGTATCCAGGCTCCTGCGGGTAAGTTTCTAAAATGTCGATGATTGCAGAAATATCACGGACAACGGCTGTTGAAAGCCGTTCAGTCACCATCTGCCAATGCCGTTCCATGAAGACATAGGCGATGACGGATTGAAGCAGCACCATCGGTGCGATGATGATGATGAGCGAGCGCGCATAAAGCCCTTTGGGCATTTTGCGCGCAAACCAGCGCGTTATCGATTTCCAGGGTGACTTCATCGTCTCAGACAACTCCAGACGGTTCTGCTTGTTGCATGTTTTTGGTCACGCTCTGAAATTTGCGAGGCTCCGCGCTTAAGTCTGGCTTCTAGTCGATTATTCAATACTCAGCTTATAGCCGATGCCGCGCACGGTTTGTAGCCAAACCGGGTTGGCCGGGTCCTGTTCGATTTTGCGGCGCAGACGGTTGATCTGCACATCAATTGTGCGCTCGCCGACATCCCCATCCTGCCCGGTCAGCTCATGACGCGGAATGGTTTCGCCGGCGCGTTCTGCAAAGATGGCCATGATATCCTGCTCGCGGTCCGTGAGCTTGATTGTTTCGCTGCCTTTTTTCAACTCGCGGCGCGGGATGAAAAACGTATAAGGACCAAAAACAATCTGTTCGATCTTTGGCTGGGCAGGGGTTGCTCCACGACGCAGGATATTGTTGATGCGCAGGATCAGCTCGCGCGGATCGAAAGGCTTGGGCAGATAATCGTCTGCACCGGCCGACAATCCATCAATGCGACTGTCGGTTTCCGACAGTGCGGTGAGCATGAGGATCGGCACGGTTTTTTGTTCGCGCAGCGACCGAGTGAGCGAAACGCCGGTTTCGCCCGGCATCATCACGTCGAGGATCAGCAAGTCGAAGTCGATGCCTTCAAGCTTGCGGCGTGCTTCGGCAGCGCTGCCAGCCATCGTGACCCGAAAACCGCTGGTCGTCAGATATTGCGAAAGAAGGCTGCGGATTCGCGTGTCATCATCGACAACAAGAAGATGAGGCGCGTCATCCGAAAGGTGCTTTTCTTCTTCAGCCATGGCGTCGTTTGGTCCCATCCTGTTCCAGATCAGCGCGCATCATTTCATCACGCGTGATTGGCTTTAATTCTACCCATGCCCTAGCAGGCCAACTGTCTTTGGTTCGCCATGACATGATACATCTTACCGACAGGAAAGTGGCGCGTCTATGAGAGCGTTTCCACAGCTGCTTCTGCTGCTGTGAAGTCATCAATCTGAACGCGCCGTTCAGGATTGACCATGTTGTAAAGAAAGCGCTCGATTACTTTCCGTTCTTCAGATTGACATTGTTCCAATGCCCTCGCGATGCGGCGCGACTGTGGCAGCGTGAGCGCAAGAGTGAGTTGGCGTCCACTTTTTGTTGGATAAAGCCTGCGGTGGCGGCGGTCATTGAGCCCTGTCGCCTGCACGACATGGCCGGTGTCGATAAGCTGCTTGAGAACACGAGACAGGCTTTGCTTGGTGATGCGCAGCACTTCCAGCAGTTCAGCGACCGTCATTCCCGGCTTGCGGTTGATAAAATAAAGCACGCGGTGATGGGCGCGGCCAAAGCCTATCTTCTCCAGAATCAAATCCGGGTCAGCAGTGAAATCGCGATAGGAAAAGAACAGCAACTCAATGACGCTGAGATCGGCAGCCTCCAGCGAGGTCAAAGGATTGGTTATATAATTCACATCATTCGTCGAGTTCACATCGAAGCTCCGTCTTGTTACGATAAATATGTCAGCATTGTTGACATAACTCAATCGTCAAGATAATTTTTGGGAAGTGCGGGGCGGTATTTTTGGAATAAAGTTTACGCTGCTGCATGCTGGAGGAGAGATAATTACGCTGTTTGCCGGTGTAATACTGTCCCATAAGGACAGTAGCGTATCATGGCGAGCGTTATTTTCCGCATTGACTGGAAATATCGATTTAACCGGCTGGAAAAGATTAGGGAAAAGGCTCATTCGAGCCAAACGGGATGGTGGAAAACCGCTACCCAATTTTGAGGAAGAGTAAAATGTCTGCGATTCCATTCGATCAACGTGACGGATTTATCTGGCAAGATGGCGAATTCGTCGCCTGGAAGGATGCCAAGATTCATGTGCTGACCCATGGTCTACACTATGCAAGTGCAGTGTTTGAAGGCGAGCGTGCTTATGGTGGCGAGATTTTCAAGCTGACCGAGCATACTGAGCGTTTGCATGAATCCGCTCGAATTCTTGGTTTTGAAATTCCCTATAGCGTGGAAGAGATCGACAATGCCTGCCGCGAACTGCTCAAGAAGCAGGGCTTTGAGGATGCCTATGTGCGCCCCATCGCATGGCGTGGATCGGAATCGCTTGGCGTTTCGGCGCAGAACAATCGCATTCATGTGGCTATCGCGATCTGGCAATGGCCGAGCTATTTCTCACCTGAAGAAAAGATGAAAGGCATTCGTCTCGATATCGCAGAATATTGCCGCCCAGATCCACGGACTGCGCCATCGCGCTCCAAGGCTGCCGGTCTTTATATGATCTGCACGATTTCCAAACATGCAGCTGAAGCCAAGGGCTATGCGGATGCGCTCATGCTGGACTGGCGTGGACAGGTTGCGGAAGCCACAGGCGCGAATGTTTTCTTCGTAAAAGACGGGGCTCTGCATACGCCAAAGCCGGACTGCTTCCTTGATGGAATTACGCGCCGCACGATCATTGATCTTGCCAAGCGTCGCGGCTTGGACGTTGTCGAGCGCGTAATTATGCCGGAAGAACTGGAAACATTCAGCGAATGCTTCCTGTGCGGAACTGCGGCTGAAGTGACGCCGGTTTCAGAAATTGGGAAATACAATTTTAAACCTGGCGTAATTACGAATATGCTTATGAACGATTATACAAATGAAGTTCAGCCAAAGCGAAGAGCGGCTGAATAGCGGTGTTTTAAACAGAAAAAAGCGGCGTTTAAGCCGCTTTTTTACTATATGGATGCTTAGTGTTTGACTTTGAAGCATTTCGGCCCAAGATTTTGTATGTCGGATTCGCGTTATTCCGGCTTTTAACTCAGATGGGGTGACGATTATGGAATCTCTACTGCCTATCATTCTTCAGCTTGTTTCGGGGGCAGTCGGTGGCAATATTGCCGGTGCCGTCAAAAACCTGAGCCTCGGTACTGCTGGTAATACTGTTGCCGGTGGCATTGGTGGGGTTATCCTTGGTCAGCTTCTGCCGTTATTATCCGGTGGCGGGCTGGATTCTGTTCTTAATGGTGTGGTTGGCCAGTTGGCAGGCGGTGGCGTAGGCGGTCTCGCGCTTACGGCAATTGTCGGGCTGATCAAAAACTCGCTGGCTAGCAAAGCTTAAGGGTACGTCAAACCTGAGAGCAGGTAAATAGAGCGGTTGTGGAGACGTCAGCCGTTGGAAATTTATTGCGAGATGGAAAATGGGCGGCTCTCAGCCGCCCGCTTTGTTTGCAAAAGCGCTTGCACGATCTTACTTTAGAGTGCACTTCGATCCGATGGAATTTATGCTCTAAAATAGGGCAGCTTTAACCGCAGTTTTTAATTCTGCTGACTGAATGGAGTATCCTGAATGGGGCAATTGCAAGCTATTATCGTCCCGGTGACGCCTTTTCAGCAGAACTGTACAATTCTTTTCGATAGCGACACAAAGAAGGGCGTGGTGATTGACCCGGGTGGCGATTTCGATCGCATTAAGGAAGCGATTGCCTCTCAAAATGTCGATGTGGAAGCCATCTGGATTACCCATGGGCATATTGATCATGCGGGTGCCGCGCTTGATCTTAAGGAAGATCTCGGCGTTGACATTATTGGCCCCCATAAGGATGACAAGTTTTTGCTGGATAATCTGGCGACGACTGGCCTTAAATATGGACTGACCGAGGGTGTACGCAATGTAACACCGGATCGCTGGCTTGAAGAAGGTGACAAGGTCACTGTTGCGGGCCACACATTCGATGTGTTTCATTGTCCGGGCCATGCGCCCGGCCATGTGGTCTTTTTCAATCCAGAAGCGCGTTTTGCGATCGTCGGTGATGTTTTGTTCAATGGCTCCATTGGCCGTACCGATTTGCCCGGCGGCGATCACGCAGCGCTTATTCGCTCCATTAAGGAAAAGCTTTTGCCACTTGGCGATGATGTTGGCTTTCTGTGTGGCCATGGCACCGGTGGGCGCTTTGGGGAAGAACGCCGCAACAATCCGTTTCTGAATGATCTCGGATATGCCTGATCTGGTTTATCCTTAAAAAAAAGCCGCCCTGTGAGGCGGCTTTTTTGATTTTGCGGGCTTGATCAGTTGGCCGAGCAGAAGTGATCGCGACCATCATACCCACGATAGGTGCCGGTATTTGGATTGAACGAGCGATAGCGGTCCGAACAATATTGATACCAGCCACGGCTCCAGGGTTCATAACCAACACGATACTGCACGCTGCGTGCAGGCGGGGCTGGATAGTAGGCTGGAGGCGGTGGTGGTGGCGCATAAACCGGCGCCGGCTGCACATAGGTGGGCTGTGGCTGGCTTAGCGCGCTGCCAAGCAATGCGCCCGCTGCAAGGCCGATGACGCCTGCGGCAACCGCATCGCCGGTGCGATCACGATCGCGGTGACGATAATATGGACGATCCCATCCGCCCCGATCCCAGCCGCCACCATCCCATCCGCGACGGCCCCAGGAATCTGCTGATGCCGCAGCCAATGGCGCTGAAACTGCTGCTATGGAGGCAACGCCAAGAATAGCCGCTTTGAGTAACCTGTTCATTGTTCGCTCCTTCGGAAGCATAACTGCAATCTCTACGATGCGTCCGGTTGAATGGGCACGGAGCATCAATCATGAATAACAAGTTAATAGTGTCGACATGAATGGAGGCTGAACAATGTTCATAGGGCGCGGAAATCGCGGTTAATCGGTAAATTAGATGCAGTGGCGGTAATATTTCGCGCGTTTGGCTCTGTGATGATTCCATAAAAAACCCCGGCGTCAGCCGGGGATCAAATTCTTGATCAGTAAGACTCGAGCTTAGTCAGTAATCGAAATGTTTACTGCCTTAGGGCCTTTGCCGCGACGATCCGGTTCCGTCTCGTAGGAAACCTTCTGATTGTCAGCAAGTCCTGCCAAACCCGAAGCCTGTACAGCAGAGATATGCACGAAGATGTCTGCGCCGCCATCATCAGGCTTGATAAATCCGAAACCTTTTTCGGAGTTGAAGAATTTGACCTGTCCGGTCTGTGCCATGGGATCCGTTCCTTTTCCTTGGCGCCACTGCTTTATGAGAGACAGTGGAATTACTACTTCTGCCGAACGCACCACACACCCGGCAGAGGGTCATGCAGGCAGTTATCGACTTAGGAAAAGAAACGATCATTGCTGGAGAGTAACCCCCCAACCCGAAACTTCTAGCGGTTCCGGCGCGCCGTTCTTCAAGTCTTCCGTTGTGCTCAAATTGCCCGGACATTTGAAGACTGATCTATGATGCGTTATTTGGCAAGCAAATTCTTTTCGCAAAATGCGATTAGTTTTCTTCGAAAGGGTATCATTGCTAAATTTTTCAAAAATTACCAGAATACCGCTAATTTAATACAAAAAGAGTGCGAGAGAGGGGAAATATATAAAATCATACTATGGTATAGTATGCCTTGTTGCTTATTTATTGCGCAAAACTATGCATGCGCCGCCTGCTGCTCGTAGTTTAGTGCAAATGTTATCCGCCTCGCTGCGATTATCAGCGCCTATGCGTACCGCATAAATACCCCGTCGGGCAATGGGAGTACGAACACGGCTGATGACCGGATTATGCCCAGACAGCACGCTTGGAAATTGTTTGCGCAGACGATTCCATTGATTGACCGTGACACTGCGCCGGAAATTGCCTGCGACCTGAATGCCCCAAGGCTTCGGCTTGATGCTCGACATGGGAATGGTTGCCGTGCGAATAATTGGCAATCGCTGGCATGCTTGCGCAAAGCTGAGCTTGGCATCAAGTGGGCGATTGTTGATTTCATTGCCTGATGCGAAGTTATCCGCCGGTGCGCCCGTTAGATCCAAGACGTAATCTTCGGTTTCAAGTGGCAAAAAGCCACCGGAGCGCATCCAGTTGGAAACACGCGTGGGGCCTGCATTATAAGCCGCCGCCGCAAGGCCCCAATTGCCGAAGGCGCCTTTCAGTTCACTCAAAAAGCCTGCCGAGGCAGGAATTGCCTGTTCGATGTCGAAGGGATCGGCCAGTCCGCGCTCTTTGGCCGTATAGGGCATGAACTGTGCAATGCCCTGTGCACCAACCGGACTCACAGCGCGATGGTCAAAACGACTTTCTTTCCAGATTAGCCGTGCAAAGAAGTCTTTGGGAATACCGCGTTTTTTAGCATTCGTTTCAATCAGCTCGCAGATTCGTTCAACCGTGGGCTCCGCCTTCTTAGACGGTATGGGAGGACCATAGATTTCGGTTTCCGGCCTATTTTCAGCAGAAACGGATTTGATAGCGTCCGGCCAGCAAAGAAGCTGGAAAATTGTGACAGTTGCCATAACCAGATGCGAACGCTTCATGCAGCCTTTCCGCCATTGATCCCCGAAAGCTATAGACAGAGTAAAGCAAGTTTCTGACTTGTCGATATGACTTTCATGTGCGGATGCGGAATATATGCGAATATATCCTTGTTCTTCCTCTTCGCTGTGCCATTTTAGTCGTTAACAGGAGAGGAGGGAGCAATGCTTCTTAACAGAATCAGCCGATTGAGCATCTTGGCGGGTGCCTTGTTTCTCACAGGTTGCGTAGCGGAAGGAGGCCCCGATCACCGCCCGCCCATGCGCCCCGGACCATCGCAGCCGCAAATGTGCCCAATGATCTATGCGCCGGTTTGTGGTGAACGTGGGTCTTCGCGCAAGACGTTTGGCAATGCCTGTCAGGCGCGTGCCGACGGTTATCGGATTGTCGGAAACGGACAATGTCGTTCGAGGCCGGGGCAAGGTTCCGGCTGGGGAGGAGAGCGGCCAAACCGTCCTCCGCATAAGGGTAACAGACCGGGACGTCCGGGGCCGGGTGCTGGCGCCTGCACCCGAGAATATATGCCGGTTTGCGCGCGCAGGGGCAATGACAGGCAGACATTCCCGAACCGCTGTGAAGCAGAACGTGCTGGCTACCGCATCACGAATGGCGGGCAGTGCCGTTAAGCACTGAACGCCCTTGATTCACCGTCCCGGTCGGCCAGTCTTGCCGGGGCGATGCTTTTTGCGGGCAGTTTCAGCCGGGTCTTCATAAGAACCGATACCTGAACGCTCGCGGCGGATGGCTGCATCGTTGGCCCCTGCCGGCTTTTCTGTGCGCTTGACGGTCATCTCATCCAGCGTGTTCTTGCGGAACAGCGGCTTGGCCATGTCCGTGCCCGGTCCCATATTATCGAGCGATGGCTTCGCAAAGAGTGACTTCTTTGGTTCGTCGCCAACAGTGCGGTGCACCTTGCGACCCGCGTTGTGACGGCCTTTTGTGCGACCGGTCACAGGGCTTTCAAGCTCCACTTCCCGCGCCATCGGGTCGTCGGCAATGGCGAGTTCCATTTCACGCAGGCGTTTAACCTCATCCCGCAGGCGCGCTGCCTTTTCGAAGTCGAGATCAGCAGCTGCATCGCGCATCTGCTTTTCGAGATGTTCCAGATGGGCGGCAAGATTGTTGCCCATCATCGCACCTTCTTCGGCAAAGCCTGAAATATCGGCGCGGACGTGATCCTGCTCGTAAACCGAATTCAGAATATCCGAGATATTCTTCTTTACCGAAGCAGGCGTTATGCCATGCTCACGATTGTAAGCTTCCTGCTTTTCGCGGCGGCGGCTGGTTTCATCCATCGCGCGCTGCATGGAGCCGGTGATGTTGTCGGCGTAGAGAATGACCTTGCCGTCAACATTACGCGCCGCACGGCCGATGGTCTGGACAAGTGAGGTTTCCGAACGCAGGAAACCTTCCTTGTCAGCATCGAGAATGGCAACGAAACCACATTCGGGAATATCAAGGCCTTCGCGCAGCAGGTTGATGCCCACCAGCACGTCGAACGCGCCAAGGCGCAGATCGCGGATGATTTCGATGCGTTCCAGCGTGTCGATGTCCGAGTGCATGTAACGCACGCGAACGCCCTGTTCGTGCAGATATTCGGTCAGGTCTTCGGCCATGCGCTTGGTCAGCACCGTGCAGAGCGTTCGATAGCCCTTGCGTGCAGTCTCGCGAATTTCGCCCAGCACATCATCAACCTGATTTTTCGCCGGGCGGACTTCGACCGGCGGGTCGATCAATCCGGTTGGGCGGATGACCTGCTCGGCGAAGACGCCGCCCGCTTCTTCCATTTCCCACTTGCCCGGCGTTGCCGAAACCGCAATGGTCTGCGGACGCATGGCGTCCCATTCCTCAAAGCGCAGCGGGCGGTTGTCCATGCAGGAAGGCAGGCGGAAGCCATATTCGGCCAGCGTCGCTTTACGACGGAAGTCGCCGCGATACATGCCGCCAATCTGCGGAATCGTAACATGGCTTTCGTCGAGGAAAACCAGCGCGTTATCCGGGATATATTCAAACAGTGTCGGTGGCGGTTCGCCCGGTTTGCGCCCTGTCAGGTAGCGCGAATAGTTTTCAATGCCGTTGCAAACGCCGGTGGCTTCGAGCATTTCAAGGTCGAAATTCGTGCGTTGCTCAAGACGCTGCGCTTCCAGCAGACGACCGGCGCGGGTCAGTTCTGCGAGGCGGTGCTGCAACTCTTCCTGAATGGACTTGATCGCCTGATTGAGTGTTGGGCGGGGTGTTACATAGTGCGAATTCGCATAAATTTTGACCGATTGCAGATCGCCGGTTTTCTGGGCGGTCAGCGGGTCAAACTCGGCGATGCTTTCGATTTCATCGCCAAACAGCGAAATACGCCATGCCCGGTCTTCCAAGTGGGCCGGGAAGATTTCAATCGTATCGCCACGCACACGGAATGAGCCGCGCACAAAATTGATGTCCTGTCGTTTATATTGCTGCGCCACGAGATCGGCGAGAAGCTGGCGCTGGTCGAGCCGGTCGCCAATCTTCATCTCGAACGTCATGGCCGTATAGGTTTCGACCGAACCGATACCGTAAATACAGGAGACAGACGCCACGATGATCACATCATCACGCTCGATCAGGGCGCGGGTTGCGGCATGGCGCATCCGGTCGATCTGTTCGTTTACGGTCGATTCCTTTTCGATATAGGTATCGGACCGCGCCACATAGGCTTCCGGTTGATAGTAATCGTAATAGGAAACGAAATATTCGACGGCATTGTTCGGGAAGAAGCTTTTGAACTCGCCATAAAGCTGCGCTGCAAGTGTCTTGTTCGGCGCGAGAATGAGCGCGGGGCGCTGCGTTTCCTGAATGACCTTCGCCATGGTGAAGGTTTTACCCGAGCCGGTGACGCCAAGCAGCACCTGCGTGCGGTCCTGATCTTCCAAACCACTGATCAGATCGCGAATGGCCGTTGGCTGATCGCCGGATGGCTCGAAGCTCGATTCCATCTGGATCGCAATGCCGCCTTCCGACTTTGGCGGTCTGGCTGGGCGGTGCGGTGTCCACAACTCACCATTCTTAAACAGCGGATTGCCGGATTCGATGAGGTCGGACAACGCTTTAACGGTCGCGGTCGCCCCGGTCGGGTTGAGCGCTGTGGCCTCTTCCAGGCTGATATCAAGGCCAGCGACAGGATTGAGACCGGCGGCGGCGCGTTCTTTCGCCGAAGCGGCGCCGCCCATGGAGGTGCCGCGCGCACTGCGCGATGATTCCTTGCTGCGCTCAGGCACTTTTTTCGGTGCCTTCGCAGCCTTTGCTTTGGGCTGAGGCTTGTCTGCCTCATCGCCAATCTCTTTGGCCCAATCGGAGATTGAGCCAGAAAAGGGTGTGCCTGACAAATCGCGTTGTGGCGCCTCGCCAAAACCGCGCGTTTCGTCATGTGAATCCTGAGTGTATTTGTCTTTTGAGGAGGCCATGCTCCCAATATGGAATTTCGCAACACAAATGAAAAGGGCGCCCGGATCAAATATGGAACAAATCCGGTGCGCCATATCGCAATTTTATGTTGCTCCTGACATCAGGCTGTCAGGAGGTGGCAATCACCGTGGCCCGCGTGGGCGCCAGCGATCACCGGGACCATAAAAATTAGGATGATAACCGGGATGGTCGCGCCAGCCAGGATGGTCGCCCCAGTGTGGACGCGGTGGTCCCCACTGGTTTGGTCCGCGCCAGTTTGGACCCGGACGATACGGACCCGGTCCCCAGCCTGGGCCAGGGCCCCAACCGGGGCGCGGCCCCCAACCGGGACGTGGACCCCAATTGGGGCCATTATTCCATCCATCATTATTGATGGCTGAGCCGATTACGAGACCTGCAATCAGTGGTATGCCAATGGCTGCGGCAGTTGATCCGAAATTGTCGTTGGTGGTGTAGCCTCCGCCGCCTGTCTGAACAGCGATATAGCGAGAGGAAGCCCATCCATCGAGACCGCGATAATTGACGCGACACCAGCCGTAGCCACTCGTACAACCTGCGACGCCGATGATGACACCGTTTGGAATGCGCCCCATAGACGGATATTGCGTTCCGGGACCCGTGCGCAGGTTTATATTTGCGGTTGCAAGACCGTTGGAGGCTTCCGCATTTGTTGCAAACAGAATGGCTAATGTAGCAATAGTTGATTTAATAAGAAATCTCATTATTTGCCCCATGTTCAATCTCTGTGCATGTATATATACCATTAAAGCTATAAATTTACTTAATGATATTTAGTTTTATGCTGTTATGTTTAATAGTTAAAAATTTATCTTTTAGGGCATGTTTGGATCTCATTGAATTAGATCAGCGCTCTAATGCTTTGTTTTAACGCACATCTTTGTCCGAAAGTCGTTTCACGCTTTTCGGGATGCGCACCAAATCGCTGTTGTCTTTGATTTGCATGGCAGAGGTGTTGATGATGCACTTTCCCTTGCGACAGGCTTGCAGCATACTCGCAGCCGACTCTTTTCAGACTCGCAAGGGACCTATCGATGAACGATTTCAATGCGCCTAAGGGCATGCTGACTGTGCGCACGCAGGCTATGCCAAAAGATACCAATTCGGCTGGTGATATTTTCGGTGGCTGGGTTATGGCGCAGATGGATACGGCCAGTGGCATTCGTGCTGCTGAACGCGCCAAGGGACGTGTGGTTACTGCTGCCGTGCGTGAAATGTCTTTCGCAAAGCCGGTCAAAATCGGTGATGTTCTGTGTGTTTATACGGAAATCATCCGTGTTGGACGCACATCAATTACGCTGCGTGTTGAAGCATGGGCGCAGCGCTATCTCGCCGAGGAGATGGATCTTGTGACGCATGGCGAATTCGTCATGGTGGCGCTCGACAAGAGCGGACAGCCAACGCCGGTTCCGGCAGAGTGACACCAACAGGGCCTGTTGCTATTTGCAGGCGCGATATCCACTTCGGCGCTGCATGAGGTCGAAGTGGAAGTGGTCCGCGTGTTCGCGGTTATAACCGGGGCCTAAAACTGTGGTGAAATAGTTGCAGGCATCGGAGCGAACGCTGTTGAGCAGACCTTTCTCCCTAAAGGAGAAGAAGCCGGGTTTGCGCACGGCTATGCTTTTGCCATTGTTGAGAACAATTTTCGTGACGTCGATGGCGTTGCCGCGGGAATGTTCCGACATTTTGGCGCCGCGACGGTGGTTCATGGTACGGCAGGAATAGCCGCCCGCGTTGTGAATGGTATTAATGCCTGAGAGGTAACGCAGGCGGGACGAAGGTTGCAGGTCGCCCTTGATCCAGCGTGCAAAGGCTTCAGTGACTTGACAATTGAGCGTGGCTGCGGGTTTGAAGGCGATGGAACCGCTGTTGAAGCCGCTGACTTCAATCGGGTTGTCGATGCGACATGTGCCGCCTTGATTGATGGGCGACTTTTCAGTGAAGACGACACCAAGCCGCTTGAGCCGGGTGCGGCAGGCGGCTTCTGAATTTGATAGGGTGTAAATGTTTTCAGCCGTACTGACCGGGTTCTGGATAGGCGAAGCAAAGCCATAATCGCCAGCATAGTGTGGCTGGCTATGGGTCGTCATCTCGTTGGCATTGGTTTCGATTTCTTCGGCAAGTCCGACGACGCGTGCTTCGCGCGGGCTTTGGGCGGAAGGAACCGGGGCAGGCGGCACAATGATATCGGCGCTGCCAATGTCAGCCTGCGGGCGGGGAGGACGATCACCGGAACAGCCAGCCATAAGCACCAGCAATATAAAGCTTGCCGGGCGTGCATAGCGACGAAAGCGGTTGGACAACGCAAAACTCATGTCCATGCCTTTCAGTTTGGAACTGGCTCCAACACATATTAGACCATAAGCGTAAACGAACAGTCAGCGCTTCTGTTAAGGGCTGTGGCGATAATCAGGCGTCTCATGGTCATAAGATTGGCGAAATCTCTATAACACTCTGCTAACAGTATCTTGCGGTTTCGGGCCAAGCCGCGACAGTGTCCTTCCGGTCCCCAAAGTTTTTTTCATGTCAGCACTCATGTCACCAAGCGTTCTGCCGATTCTGCTTCTGATTGGCTCCAATATTTTCATGACTTTTGCCTGGTACGGGCATCTGAAATTTACCAGCACGCCGCTCGTAACGGTCATTCTTATCAGCTGGGGTATCGCGCTGATTGAATATTGTATGGCTGTGCCTGCAAATCGCATCGGGCATGAAGTGTATTCGACCGCACAGCTTAAAACGATGCAGGAAGTCATCACGCTGGTGATCTTCAGCTTGTTCTCGGTCTTTTATCTCAAAGAAGCCTTCACCTTGAATCACCTGCTTGGCTTTGCGCTGATTGCCGGTGGTGCGGCCCTCATCTTCCGGGGTTGATTACTCTGCTGCGCTCAGAGCTGGTTCCGTTTTGCGCTTCCAGAACATCGGGACCAGTTCCACCGCCAGCATTGCGGTAAATAGCAGGCCGCAGCCGATGAAGCCGATGAAGGTCAGCCGGTCCCCGAGGAAGATTGCGCCGAACATTGCTGCAAAGATTGCTTCGGAAGACAGGAAAATCGCAGCCTGCGCTGACGTCGTGTAGCGCTGGCCGATGGCTTGCAGCGTGAATGCGACGCCAGATGAGAAGACGCCGGTAAACAGCAGTTCTTTCCATGTCAGGGCGATGGCATTCCAGTTGATGTCTTCGATAGCAACGGCAATCAGAAGGCCAGCGGCGGCCGCAGTGGCAAACTGAACGCAGCTTAGCGTGATGGGGCGCCCGGAACGATTGGCCCGGCTGATCAGCAGAACCTGCATCGCCCAGAATATCGCGCCGATGATGATGAGCCAATCTCCGTGTTTGAGGGCGCTTAGCTGCCCGCCGGAAAGCAGAAAAATACCTGCAAGACATGCCACCGCGCTTGGCCAGACAATGGGATGCGGCCAATTTCTGAAAATGATGACGCCGAGCACCGGCACCATCACGACATACAGCCCGGTCAGAAAACCGGCATTGGTGACAGAGGTGGTAATCAGGCCGATTTGCTGGAGCACAAGACCAGTAAAGAGCGTTGCGCCAACAAGCATGAAATAAAGATAATTCGAACGATCAAGCTTATGCGGCGAGCGCCTGCCTTCAGCAATCGACCATGGCAAAACCGACAATGCGGCAATGGCAGAACGAACACCGATAAACAGAAACGGGCCGATGCTTGCCATGGCAGTTGATTGCGCGACAAAGCCCATGCCCCAGATGACGCCCGCCAGAAGAAGGAGCATATTAGCCTGTACGCGTGTCATCAGTGCCTCATGTCTATAAGAAACAAGGATGACAGCTTGGCTCATCATCCCTTCGTGGATATGCTATAGGCATTAGCCTGACGCTGCGGCAAGGGATTTCCTCTTGTTGCGAGTGTGGCAAAGCTTTTTCGGAAGGGCAGCATGTTTTCTTGTCTATTTAATCATAGGTCAGTTCTTACAGGCGCTGCACTGGCTCTCGTTTTTGCAAATCCCGGTTCAGCCTCGGCCGCTTTCAAACAGATTCGCGATAGCTGGGTTCTGTGTGATTATGCGTCCAATTGCACGCTTACGCTTAACAGTACAACGCAAGGCGCCCCCTCGTTCAATCTGTATCGCAGCAGTGCAGTCGGCGCGCAGCCCTTGTTACGCTTGTCCAATCTTGATTCGAAGCCTGCCTCCGGGCAATTCGTCATTGCGGTTGATGGCAAGCCAGCTCTTTCCGCCGCTGTTTCCGCACTCAAGCCCAATGATGATCAGTTCGATTATGATAATGCGGCGGATGTTGCCAAGCTGATGGATGCCATGAAGGCGGGGCAGAAATTGACGCTGCAACTTGGAAATAAGACTTACAGCTATTCGCTGTCCGGTTTTGTCGGTGGTCTTATTTATCTTGATGAGCAGCAGGCGCGAAATGGCACAGTCGCGGCCCTGCAGGCCAAAGGCAAAAAGCCTGCGCCGCCTGCGCCCGATGTCTCGCTGATCACAACTCCCGAACAGTTGCCAAAGAAAATCCGGCCAGATTTTACCGATGAAAAAGGTGTATGTGGCACGTCTGGCGGGTCATCCTTTGACACAGGTGGCGGTTTTAAAGCGAAGATAGGTGATGGGTTGAGCATGATTGCAATGCCATGCGGCTCGCCGGGAGCTTATAATCAGCCTTATGTCTTCTATAGCCAGTATGAGAATCAGGTGGTTCCAATCGCGTTGCCAACCATTTCGGATGATGGGCCAAGCACGGTCGATCAGTCATGGAATATCGACTGGTCGCAGGCAAGCAAGACAGTGACCGCGTTTTTCAAGGGCAGGGGCTTGGGTGATTGCGGAACCTATGATGTCTGGAAAGCCACCGATGATGGCGAAGGCAAGGTGCGCTTTGTGCTTGTTGAAGAGCGGTCGAAAGGTGATTGTGACGGCAATTATGCGGGTGGGCCTGAAAAGTGGCCTGCAAGCTGGCCGATTTCTGCAAAATAGCGCAATGTTTCCCGCACAATTAACAGGCTAAAATTTTTGTTCGTGAAATGATTTGTGAAAATGCTATAGTTTCATCAACATCACTTTGAACGGTTCCGAAGCCTGTGCTTCGGGGACCGTTTTCTTTTGTGTGCCGGCGGGTATTTTTACCTTTCGGACGGTGATTTTGCTTCAATGTGTGAGGCAAGATCAGGCGGGCAATCAAACTGCCGTCGCATTTAATCCCGGAGGGGAGTGCGACGGGCGATGGAAAGGACTGGACTGGGTATGGAAAAGTTCCCGATGACCCCTCGCGGTTTCGAAAACCTCAAGGAAGAACTGCGCACGCGTCAGCAAGTTGAGCGCCCTCGGATCATTGAGGCGATTGCTGAAGCGCGCGCGCATGGCGATCTTTCTGAAAATGCTGAGTATCACGCTGCAAAAGAAGCCCAAAGCCTGAATGAAGGCCGTATCAACGAGCTTGAAGATCTGGTTGGCCGCGCCGAAGTGATCGACGTTACCAAGCTTTCCGGCGATAAAATCAAGTTTGGCGCAACCATCACGCTGATCGATGAAGACACCGAAGAAGAGAAGGTCTATCAGATCGTTGGCGATCAGGAAGCCAACGTCAAGGAAGGCCGTATTTCGATTTCCTCGCCAATCGCGCGCGCGCTGATCGGCAAGGGTGAAGGTGACACGATTGAAGTCAATGCACCGGGCGGCTCGCGTTCTTACGAGATCATCAGTTTCAAGTTTGTTTGATGTCTGAGGTAACGGTTCCCGTTGATCAGGTTGAGGTCGTTGCGCCTAATTTCAAGCGTCGCCTTTCGGGCGTGACCTCAACCATCGTGCAACTTATCCCTTTGCAGCGCGCGAAGGGATTGGGCATTGCGACAATGGGGCCGGGACTGCCTGACAGCCTGCCGCATTTAGGCTGGTCAGCGCTTTTCTCCTTTTGGAAAAGGCCTGCGAGGCGACGTTTCCGTATCTGGCACGCACGTCGCAATATCGAAATGCTGGCAGGCATCTTCATGCGCGATGTGCTGCGCATGAAGCTCAGGCTGGTGTTTACGTCTGCTGCACAGCGACATCACAAAGCTTTCACCAAATGGCTGATTCGCCGCATGAATGCGGTGATTGCGACCAGTGGTCGTTCGGGACGTTTTCTCGAAGTGCCGCATGATGTGATCATGCATGGCGTTGATCTTAAACGGTTTCATCCGCCGCTCGGCGATGATGACCAGTTCAGCGCATCCGGGCTGCCGGGTAAATATGCAGTTGGCTGTTTTGGCCGGGTGCGTCATTCAAAAGGCACGGATTTGTTCGTTGATGCGATGATTGCGCTGTTGCCAAAATATCCTGACTGGACGGCAATCATTACCGGGCGTACGACGACTGAACATCAGGCATTCGAAGATGATTTGAAAGCGCGTATTACGGCTGCTGGTTTGCAGGATCGCATCCGCATTCTTGGTGAGGTGCCGGATGTGCGCATCTGGTATCGGCGGCTTACACTCTATGTGGCGCCATCGCGCAACGAAGGTTTTGGCCTCACGCCGCTGGAAGCCATGGCTTCACAAACGGCTGTCGTTGCAAGCGATGCCGGTGCCTATGCCGAAATGATCGTGGAAGGTACGGGCAGTTTTGTTGCGGCAGGTGACGGCAATGCTTTGCGCAATGCTATTGAACCTTATCTTGCCGATCCGGCTATGGCTCAACGCGATGGCGAAAACGCGCTGGCCCACGTGCGTGAAGCGTTTCCGCTCGAAAAAGAAGCGCAAGCAATCAGCGCGGTTTACGAGCGGGTGTTTAACGCCAAATAGATTTAGAGAATCATCAGTGGCTCGTCCTTAACCGGACGAATGGTCAAGGCTGTGCGGACCGAATCCACATTGGGCGCAGCCGTCAGCTCTTCGATGACGAAGGTCTGGAACGTGTTAAGGTCGCGCGCAACGCAATGCAGCAAAAAGTCGGATTCACCCGACACCATCCACGCGCGGCGTACCAGCGGCCACTGCTTGGTTTTCTCTGCAAAGGCTTTTAAATCGGCATCCGCCTGACGGTGCAGGCCCACCGAACAGAAAGCGACGAGATCCTGACCGAGTGCATTGCCGTTAAGGATGGCGCGGTAACCACGAATGACACCGCTTTCCTCAAGTTTGCGGACGCGGCGCAGGCAGGGAGGGGCGGAAATTCCAACCCGCTCAGCGAGTTCGACATTGGTGATGCGCCCGTTATTCTGGAGCTCCCGAAGGATTTTCCAATCGATTTCGTCCAGATCGGCCTTGATCGGCATATAAAACTCCGCGCGCAATGAAATTTCATTCAGGCGTAATAATAAAACACTCAGCGCCGCTATAGCGCAATGTAATCCTGCTCATACCAAAAGAAACGACCGGATGTAAACTGCTTAAAGCGCTGTTAGCGCATCCAGAAAGTGCGTGTGAACAGGATAAATACGGTGACAAGCTCAAGACGCCCCGCGAGCATCAGGAATGAAAGCACCCAAAGCGCGGGATCGTGAATGGTGGAATAGTTGCCCACTGGTCCGATTGTATCGCCCAGACCGGGCCCGACATTTGACAGGGCAGTCAACGCGCCGGTGAAGGCGGAAATAAAATCCAGTCCGAGGGACGCCAGCAAGACGGCGCCGATGACAAGAGAAGCGATATAAAGAAACAGATAGAGCAGAACGTTCTGGGCGATCTCGCCGGACACTTCCGATGAACCGTACCGGATTTTAATGACCGCATGGGGCGTGATCAGCCGCACGAGGTTCGCTTGCGTCAGACTCCACAAAATGATCAGGCGATTCATTTTTATACCGCCGGAAGTGGAGCCAGCGCAGCCGCCAAGGAACGAGGCAAGAAAGAAAATGCCGATTGCCGGCGGTCCCCACAGCGAATAGTCTTCCGTTGTAAAGCCGGTCGTGGAAATGACGGATACAAAATTAAAAGATGCCGTGATCAGAGCACTTCCAAATGGAATATGTGAACCAAGGCGCAGCACAATTGCCAGAATAAAGCTGAAACCAATAACAATGGCCAGAAACAGCTTCACCTGGGGGTCAATGAGCGAATCCGTTCGACGTGGCATGAAAGCTTTAATGTAAAGAATAAACGGTAGCGCTGATAAGGCCATAAACACAGTTGATATAAGCAATATCAGGTGGTTGTCGTGGTAAAATCCGAAAGAGCTGTCATGCGTAGAAAAGCCTGCCGTGGCGATCGTCGTCATGCTATGGTTCACAGCATCAAATATGCTCATGCCTGCTGCGAAATATGCGATTGTACAAGCGGTTGTCAGGCTTAGATAAGCTGTGATGATGCCCAGAGCGATCTGGTTCATGCGTGGAAGAATTTTTTCCGATTTGTCGGAATTCTCCATATGAAAAAGCGCAAGCCCTCCTGCACGCAGCGATGGCAGCAGCAAAAGCGCAAGCCCGATAAAGCCGATACCGCCGATCCAGCAAAGAAGTGATCTCCACAGAATGATGCCGCGCTGCATGTCATCAAGACCTGTCAGAGCAGTGGCACCGGTTGATGTGATGCCTGACATCGCTTCAAAGAAAGCGGTGGCATAGCTGATTGGCAGATGGGAGAAATAAAGCGGGATCGAACCGAGGAAGCCGCCAGTCACCCACAGGCAGACGGTCAGCAAAAAACCAAGCCGCGGTGTGAAGCGGGTGTTGTGATTGTGCGTGGCCAGCAGAATCAGGGCAGACAAAGCGCCGGTTGCTGCGGCAGAACGCACGAAAACGAGCCAGTCATCGCTGCCGTCGCGCAGATCGACGGCCGCTGGCAGCAGCATTGCCACAGCCATTACGAGGCCGAAACGCGCGCAGATATTGGCGACTGTCTTATAGATAGCGGTAGGCTCCAGCTTTTTGAAAGCAGTGATTTATTCAGCGTGTTTAACGCGGGAAACTGCCCGCTGCAATGCGGGTGTGGCGTATAGCCGTTCCGAAAGGTCACAAGCTGTGGGCGAAGGGCGGCAAACATGCAGCCAACCTTGCAAATGCGGGTTGGTGGACCTACCTTGGACACAATATCAGGGCACTAGCCAAATCGAGTGCGAAAGCGATTCTCGCAAGCTTGACGTCCGCGAATTAAATCGATTTTTGGGACCGGAGAACTACCCTTATGTCACAGCGTCACGCGCCCGTTATTATTATCGGCTCAGGTCCGGCGGGTTATACTGCCGCAATCTATGCAGCGCGTGCGATGCTCAAGCCGATCATCATCACTGGTCTTCAGCAGGGTGGTCAGTTGATGATCACAACCGATGTGGAAAACTATCCAGGCTATGCTGAACCCGTACAGGGGCCCTGGATGATGGACCAGATGGCAACGCAGGCGCAGAATGTTGGCGCCGAGATTCTTTACGACATTATCACTGAAGTTGAGACCACGTCGCGTCCGTTTCGTCTGATCGGTGATTCTGGCACAGTTTACACCTGTGATGCGCTGATCATTGCCACAGGTGCGCAGGCCAAGTGGCTGGGCCTTGAAAGCGAACAGACCTTCATGGGTGGTGGTGTTTCAGCCTGCGCGACCTGTGACGGGTTCTTTTATCGCGGCAAGGATGTTGTGGTTGTTGGCGGCGGCAATACGGCTGTCGAAGAAGCACTTTATCTCTCGCACATCGCCAAGAGCGTGACGGTTGTTCATCGCCGCGAAGGTTTCCGTGCTGAGAAGATCATGCAGGATCGTTTGCTGTCACGCGATAATGTGAAAGTGGTCTGGAACAGTGTCATCGATGAGATTGTCGGCACTGAAGCCAAGCCGCCGATGGGCGCAACCGTGACCGGTGTGCGCTTGAAGAATGTTGTTACGGGGGAGACGACTGTTCATGATGCGCATGGCGTTTTCATCGCAATTGGTCACGCGCCGGCTGTTTCTTTGTTTGAAGGCAAACTCAAGCAGAAGCCAAACGGTTATCTTTGGACTGCACCCGATTCAACGGCCACAGATGTTGCTGGCATTTTTGCTGCTGGCGACGTCACAGACGATATTTACCGGCAGGCAGTCACGGCTGCGGGTATGGGCTGCATGGCTGCTCTGGAAGCAGAGCGCTGGTTGGCTGCACAGGAACCGCTGCACGAAGCTGCGGAGTAATGAGAGGGGGAGAAGGTGGTCGCACCGCTCGACTGGGATAAACTGCGCATCTTCCATGCTGCTGCGGAAGCAGGGTCTTTTACCCATGCCGCGCAGACATTGCATCTGTCGCAGTCGGCTATTTCGCGTCAGGTGAGCGCACTTGAGCAAGATGTCGGCGTTCCGCTGTTTCATCGACATGCGCGCGGACTCATTCTGACGGAACAGGGCGAAACGCTCTACCGGACGGCACATGACGTGCTGATGAAGCTCGAAAATGTTCGCTCCAAGCTTGCCGAAAGCAAGGAAAAGCCAACAGGTCGCCTGCGTGTGACCACAACGGTTGGTCTTGGCTCCGGCTGGCTGATCGAACGCATTCAGGAATTCGTTGAGCTTTATCCGGATATTCAGTTGCAGCTTATCCTCGATAATGAGGAGCTGGATTTGACCATGCGTCACGCGGACTGCGCCATTCGTCTGCGTCAGCCGCAACAGCCGGATCTCATTCAACGTCGCCTGTTTACTGTGCACATGCATGTCTATGCATCGGCAGGATATGTTTCCAAGCATGGAAAATTGAATTCCATTGAGGAAATTGACCAGCATCGCGTGGTGACATTCGGTGAGCCTGCGCCAAGCTATCTGACCGGCTTGAACTGGCTTGAGATTGCCGGCCGTACGGATGGTAGCTCACGTATTCCGGTTTTGCAGGTCAATAATCTTTTGTCGATCCGTCGCGCTGTGCAGCGTGGCGTCGGCATTGCGGTTCTTCCTGACTATATGGCCGATAAGGAATCGGGTCTCGTCCAGCTTCTGCCAGAGCTTGAGGAAATTCCTTCCTTCGATACGTTCTTTTGTTACCCGGAAGCGTTGAAGAATTCGGCCAAGCTGCATGCCTTCCGCGACTTCTTGTTCTCGAAGGCGAGAAACTGGGTGTTCTGATCAGGCTCAGAAATTAGCAAAAGGCCGCGCAGGATGACTGACGCGGCCTTTTGCTATTATGAACTCTCCAGGGCGATAGGGGAGTCGTTGTTCAGGTCTTATTCCCATTAAGATTATGTGGATAGACCTCGTGCATAACGTCATCAATCACGTAATGTATGAGTGTATCGACCTCGACGATTTCACTGAGAACCGTATCGTCCAGATTATGAACAACAGCCCCGATGATGCGCTCGCCCGGCAATTCCCGGTTGATTGCATGGGCGACAAAGCCTGCCGACGGCGCCCATACATAATTCGTTCCGTTTGCTTGGCCCGACCATGCTCTATGCAGATGGCCGCTTGCATGAAGTTTGACATTATAATCCGCAAAGAGATCGGCCAGGCGTTGGCGAGGTCTTGGTGGAACACCCCAAAGGCCGGTGTTGCCTTCATCCAGCGCATCGACAAACAAAGGTTTGTGCGCAAAAACCGCGGCGGGTCGGCCGCCGCTCTCGCTTAATTGCTGTTCGAGCCAGAGGAACTGCTGTTCCTCGTCGGTTGAGCCGTCGCCGAGGATGAGACTGTTGAGACCGATCAGTCGCCATTGTCCAAAATCCCGCGCCCAGTAATCGGGACCGAAATGCGCGCGCCAGCGTTGCAGTCTCTGTGCATTGACTGGCTGGCGGCTTGCGGGCAAATGCCCGATGTCGTGATTGCCCGGAAGACACAGAATTGGCGCGGGAAGGTCCGCTATCAGCTCCCGACAAAAGGCCAGGTCTTCTTCGATATCGGCACCGTCTACTGTGAAGTCACCTGTATGGATGATCAGGTCCGGCTTCTGATCAGCTATCCAGTTAACGAGGGGAAGCCAGTTGCTGTTGAAGTGCGGCTTGGTTGGGCTGAGGTGCGTGTCGGTAATCTGTATGATCCGCAAGATAAGCTCCTGCGCAGCGCGTTGAATGAGTGAGGCTGCGAATTCTACATGGCTTCTAGGAGCATCAGATGACAAATTGGTTTCAGTTGAATGATCGTTTCATGACAAGCGACTGTCGAACTGATTTGCTTGCCCACTAAAGTTTTTTGCCATTATAAAAGGCATTGAGATTGATCATGTGCCTCTCGTTTAGGCGCGTCATTATTCGGTTTTAAAAAACTTTTTCGCTTGGTTAACTTGTAACATACTGATTTATTTGAGTTATTATAAAAATCAGAGCTATGCGTTAAATGCATAGCTGCATTGTTTTAAAGTTGAGTTGCAAAAACAATAATCACAGGGCATAAAGAATGCATCTCAGTGCTGCGTTTCCTCCTCCCATTTGCGCGCGCTGAGTGTTCCCCTCTGGAGGTTTGCCTCGAAGGCACCTTCAAAACTCAAAGCCAGACATTTGTCTGGCTTTTTTTTTGGCTTCGCGCTGAAGTCATTCCTTCCGACACATAAGCGGATACGAAAAAGGGGCCTTTCGGCCCCTTTCATCATTTATATTCGAAGTTGTTAGCGCAGACTTGCGCAGAAGCGCTGAATGCGTGAGCAAGCTTCTTCGAGCAAGGCATCGGACGTTGCATAGGAAATGCGGAAGTTCGGTCCAAGGCCAAAGGCCGAACCATGAACGACGGCAACTCCTTCAGCTTCCAGCAGTTCGGTGACAAAATCTTCGTCGGTTTCGATGACCTTGCCAGCTTCCGTCTTCTTGCCGATCAGGCCGGCGCAGGATGGATAGACGTAGAATGCACCTTCAGGTGTCGGGCAGTGGATGCCGCTTGCCTGATTGAGCATCGATACAACCAGATCACGACGAGCCTGGAAGATCTTCTTGTTTTCTGGAATGAAGTCCTGCGGGCCATTGAGCGCTTCAACAGCTGCCCACTGAGCGATGGAGCAAGCGCCGGAGGTCTGCTGACCCTGCACCATGTCCATGGCTTTGATGAGCTGCAACGGGCCTGCAGCGTAACCAATACGCCAGCCGGTCATTGCATAGGCCTTGGACACGCCGTTCATGGTGAGCGTGCGATCATAAAGCGAAGGTTCAATCTGAGCAGGGGTCGTGAAGACGAAATCGCCATAGACGAGATGCTCATACATATCGTCAGTCAGAATCCAGACCTGCGGATGACGAACGAGAACGTCGGTCAGCGCCTTCAGTTCCGCTTCGGAATAAGCCGCGCCGGTTGGGTTTGATGGCGAGTTGAAGACCAGCCACTTGGTCTTTGGTGTGATCGCCTTTTCAAGTTCCGCGGCTGTCAGCTTGAAATTGTCTTCGATCTTGGTGTTGACGAAAACCGGAGTGCCACCATTGATCGCAACCATTTCCGGGTAGCTGACCCAGTATGGCGCAGGCACGATGACTTCATCTCCGGGGTTCAGGGTTGCCATGAAAGCATTGAACAGGATCTGCTTGCCGCCGGTGCCGACGATGACCTGTTCTGGCTTATAGTCGAGGCCATTTTCACGCTTGAACTTGGCAACGATGGCCTGACGCAGCTCAGGAATACCGGCAACGGGTGTGTACTTGGTTTCGCCGCGATTGATGGCGTCGATGGCAGCCTGCTTGATATTGTCCGGCGTGTCGAAATCGGGTTCGCCTGCTCCCAGACCAATCACGTCCTTGCCCTTGGCTTTCAGTTCACGTGCTTTCTGACTGACCGCGATGGTTGCAGATGGCTTTACACGAGAAAGGGCGTCGGCGAGAAATGCCATGATAGATCTCCATAGATGGCAGGATCAGATAACCGGCACCGGGCACGGTCCGGTTTTGCGGACTTTCTATGTCCCATTGGCGCAAGAATCGCAACAACAGCTTTGCGGTTTCGCGAGAAAATACGGTTTCTCGCGCGATTGTGTTGCTGAAAAGTTCTGATCTATCAGTAATCCGACCCTGTTGCTTCAATGAAACTGATTGGACAGGCTGCACGCAGATCGACATGTTATATCGGTACAGGAGAAGCAGATGCTCACAATCTATTCACAGCTCGATTCCGGAAATTGCTATAAGCCACGGCTTTTGCTTGCAAAACTCGGCAAGCCTTTCAAACATGTTACGGTGTCGGCACTCGACGGTTCAACCCAGACGCCTGAATATCTAGCGAAAAACCCGAATGGCAAAGTTCCACTGCTTGAGTTGGAAGATGGGCGTTTCCTTGCCGAATCAAATGCAATACTTCTCCATCTGGCAGAAGGAACGCCCTACCTGCCAAAAGACGCTTATGAGCGTGCACTGGTTTACCAATGGCTGTTCTTTGAGCAATACAGCCATGAGCCTTATGTTGCCGTGCGCCGCTCCTTGCTGCTTTACCCGGAGCGCGCGCATCTTGCCACGCCGGAGCGGCTGGCATCGACACTTGCGGGGGGCAATAAAGCGCTTGGTGTCATGGAAGAGCAGTTGAAGAAGACGCCGTTTCTGGCAGGAGACAGCCTGACAGTGGCTGATATTGCGCTTTATGCTTATACACATGAGGCGCATCGCGGTGGCTTTGATATGACGCTCTATCCGGCAATCAATGCGTGGCTTGCGCGTGTTATTGGCGATGACGGCCATGTCCCAATGGGCTGGCTGCCTTGATTTCAGATAAAGAAAAAGGCGGGGTGTTGCCCCGCCTTTTTCTCTGCCTTAGAGGCAAAACTTATGCTGCGACGAGGTTGTCGGCAGACGAACGGCCCGAACGACGGTCCTGTACGATTTCGTACGAAACCTTCTGGCCTTCGTCGAGGGTCGCAAGACCTGCGCGCTGAACAGCGGAAATGTGGACGAATACGTCCGTGCCGCCCTGATCAGGCTGAATGAAGCCGAAGCCCTTGGTCGTGTTGAACCACTTAACTGTTCCCGTAGCCATGGGAAATTCCTTTGTAACATTAGTAGTCGTTAGTCCGTATGCTTCGCACACGTCCCTGTGGATCGAATTTATGGACAGGAGATCGTCAGGAAGCACGGCAGGCCGGGCGGGTCGCAAAGTCACTTGACCGAAAAATCGATGCCAGAATTATATGTGACAATTTTGACCAAGACAAGACAGGCTTTGCTATCTCTAAAGGTCTATTTCTGTATCGCTTTTTCATATTTCAATGTTCAGGTGAACGCTTGTTTCTGCCGAGGCGGGTCCTAACAGGTTTAAAAATATTGCTATAGCATACACCGGGAATTGATTAAGACGCGTTGGAAGAAGTCTGTTATTGAACGCGCGGTTTTTTACCGGCAAATTGTTGCACACATTCGGTGAGGAAAGACGTGGTATCCAAATCAAAGCAGGATAAGCCGCTCAGCGCCGAGCATCCGCTTCGTGACCGGTCCAATAAGGGCAAGCACGACGGCAATGATCTTTTCTCGCATGTGCATATGATGATGAGTGCATTCTGGGTTTCCTCGGTTCGCAACACTCTGATTGCAGTTGGAACCGGAATCTTTGTTCTGATTGTTCTGATCGCGGTCGGGCAGGTCGCCATCAACCGCTGGAATGTGCCCTTTTACAATGCGTTATCGGATCGCAATCTGAGCGCTTTCTTTCATCAGCTGTTGATTTTTTTCGCTATCGCTGGATCAATTCTTATCCTCAACGTGTCGCAGACATGGCTCAACCAGATGTTCAAGCTCAAGTTGCGGGAGGGACTGGCGCGCGATCTGGTGGGGCAATGGTTGCAGCCGGGGCGCGCCTTCCGGCTGGCAAAGGCTGGCGAGATCGGTGTTAATCCCGATCAACGCTTGCAGGAAGATGCGCGGCATCTGGCTGAAACAACCAGCGATCTTGGAATCAATCTGCTGCAATCGACCGTCATTCTGGTTAGTTTTGTTGGGGTGTTATGGTCGCTTTCGAGCGGCTTTGTCTTTCATGTCGGGGGCTACAGTTTTTCCATTCCCGGTTATATGGTCTGGGCAGCGGTGTTTTATGCGGGTTCGGCATCGCTGCTGTCATGGTTTGTTGGCCGCAGTCTCGTCAATCACAATGCCAACCGCTATGCGCGTGAGGCTGATTTCCGCTTTTCGCTGATGCGGGTCAATGAGCATATCGATGCGGTGACGCTGGCCCGTGGTGAGGCGGATGAGCGGCGAAGGCTTTATCGTGATCTTGATGCTGTCTTGGTCGCAATCAAGCGGATCGTCATTGCGACGACCAATCTGACATGGGTGACGGCTGGCTATGGCTGGTTCACGATCGTTGCTCCGATTCTTGTTGCCGCACCGGTTTATTTTTCAGGCGGACTGACATTTGGCGGTCTGATGATGGCCGTGGGTGCTTTTACGCAGGTGCACAATTCGCTGCGCTGGTTTGTCGATAATTTTGGCGCCATCGCTGATTGGCGCGCAACGCTCTTGCGCGTGGCAAGCTTTCGGCAGGCTATTTTGCGCATGGATGAAATTGGCCATCCTGATCAGCAGATCGCGGTTGCGACCAATGAAGAAGAAAGCCTGACAATCGATAGTCTGTCGATTGCTTCCCCTGAAGGATGTCTCAATCTGGTTGAGAAGAAGGTCGTCATCAATCCCGGTGAGCGCCTGCTTGTAACGGGGGCGACCGAATCCGAGCGCAGCCTGTTCTTTCGGGCACTTGGCGGCTTGTGGCCGTGGGGCAGTGGACGCATCGGAATGCCTGCGGGAAACCGCGTGGTGTTCATTCCGCATGCACCCTATATCCCGCCGGGCAATCTGCACGATGCGGTTGTTTATCCTTTGAACTCTGCTGACTTTTCAAAAAATCAGGTTGCCGAGGTGCTCAGACTGGCGGGACTTGAGCGGCTGGTGTCGCAGATCGACCGCCCGCTGCGCTGGGATCGGACGCTGACGGCTGACGAACAGCAAAGCCTCGCCTTAGCGCGGCTGGTGCTGCAAAACCCTCACTGGGTCGTGATCGATGGAACGCTGGATGGAATGGATGAAGAGGCGCGCAGGCGCGCTTATGATATTCTGGAAGGGCCTCTGAAGGCTGCTTGTGTTATTCACATTGGGAAAGGCATAGACCATAATGGCTTGTTCAAGCACAAGCTTCATCTGGAAATGGATTTGCAGGCCGATCCATTGCGTTTGCCGTATCAGAACTAAAGTTTTCGAAAGCGTTTCCTGTTTTGATCGAAACATCGGAAATGCGCCATCTATTTTTTCACGCATTATCCCACGCAAAACCGCTTCGTATTTTTGCTGCAAATGCTCCAATAGCAAAGGCCGCAGATTTTCATCTGCGGCCTTTTTCTTCTGCAAGCCGTGCTTATGTGCGGAAGTAATCCTGAAGCGGACGGACTTCCATTGAGCCAGCCTTAAGCGCTGCAATCGCGTCTGCGGCCGAATCTGCACCAGCCATAGTTGTGTAATATGGCAGTTTTTGCATCAGCGTTGCGCGGCGGATCGACTTGCTGTCAGAAACCGCACTTGCGCTGTCGGTCGTGTTGAAGACTAGGTGAATCTGGCGATTGCGGATTGCGTCTTCAACGTGTGGGCGGCCCTCAATAACCTTGTTGATCTTGGTCGCTTCTACGCCATTCTCTTCGAGGAACTTCTGCGTGCCACCGGTTGCCATAACCTTAAAGCCGATGTTTGCCAGTTTGCGCACCGGACCAAGAACACGTTCCTTGTCTTCGTCACGCACCGATACAAAAACCGTGCCCTCGCGGGGCAGTTCAACACCTGCACCGAGCTGCGCCTTGGCAAAGGCCAGCGCGTAATCATAGTCGAGGCCCATGACTTCGCCGGTTGAACGCATTTCAGGCCCGAGCAGCGTGTCAACGCCAGGGAAGCGGGCAAATGGGAACACGGCTTCCTTGACCGCAATATGCGGACGCGAAGGAGTCTTTGGCTTGCCACCATATGCGCCGAGCGCTTCTTCAAGGTTCTCACCGGCCATGATGCGGGCTGCAACCTTGGCAATCGGTGTGCCGATGGTCTTGGCGACAAATGGCACAGTACGCGAAGCGCGCGGGTTCACTTCAAGAATGAAGATTTCGCCGTCCTTGATCGCGAACTGCACGTTCATCAGGCCGCCAACATTGAGCGCCTTGGCGAGCAATGCTGTCTGGCGTTCGAGTTCGGTGACGATCTCTGGCGAAAGCGTATGGACCGGCAGCGAACAGGCAGAGTCACCCGAGTGAATACCAGCTTCTTCGATGTGCTCCATGATGCCGGAAACAAAACTGTCCTTGCCATCGCAGAGGCAATCCACATCCACTTCGATTGCCTGTGTCAGGTAGGTATCGAACAGGAGCGGGTTCTTGCCGAGCAGCGTGTTGATCTGGCCGGTCTTGTCGTTTGGATATTTGGCCTTGATGTCTTCCGGTACCAGTTCTGGAACCGTGTCGAGCAGATAGGCTTGCAGGCTGCGTTCATCGTGAATGATCTGCATGGCGCGGCCACCCAGAACATAAGATGGGCGCACAACCAGCGGGAAACCAAGGTCTGCTGCAATCAGGCGTGCCTGTTCAACCGAATAGGCGATGCCGTTCTTCGGCTGATTGAGACCCAGCTTGATGAGCAGCTTCTGGAAGCGGTCGCGATCTTCTGCAAGATCGATTGCGTCGGGCGAAGTGCCCAGGATTGGAATGCCGGCCTTTTCAAGTGCATTTGCGAGCTTGAGCGGTGTTTGGCCACCAAACTGCACAATGACGCCATGCAGTGTGCCTTTTTCCTGTTCGACGCGCAGGATTTCCAGCACGTCTTCTGCCGTCAAGGGTTCGAAATAGAGACGGTCCGACGTGTCATAGTCGGTCGAAACGGTTTCCGGGTTGCAGTTGATCATGATGGCTTCGTAATCGGCATCGTTGAGCGCGAAGGCCGCATGGCAGCAGCAATAATCGAACTCAATGCCCTGGCCGATACGGTTTGGACCCCCGCCGAGAATGACGACCTTTTTGCGATCCGAAACTTCGGCTTCTGAGCGTGGCTGGCCAACAAAAGGCGTTTCATAGGTCGAGTACATATAAGCGGTTGGCGAAGCGAATTCCGCAGCACAAGTGTCGATGCGCTTATAAACCGGATGCACGTCGAGATCATTGCGCAGCTTGGCAACGTCTTCGGCATCTTTGCCAATCAGGCTTGCAAGGCGCGCATCGGAGAAGCCCATCGCCTTCAACATACGCAGATTTTCCGTGTCCTGTGGCAGGCCATGTTCGCGAATACGGGCCTCGGTATTAACGATGCCTTCGATCTGCTCAAGGAACCATGGATCGATCTTCGATACGTCATGGATCTGCTCTGTGCTGAGGCCGAGGCGCATGGCCTGAGCGACCATGCGAAGACGGTCTGGTGTTGGTGTGCCAATGGCTGCACGGATTGCGTTCTTTTCGTCGCCTTCCTCGATGTTCGGGATAGCGATTTCATCCAGGCCCGTCAGGCCGGTTTCAAGGCCGCGCAGCGCCTTCTGCAAGCTTTCCTGGAAAGTACGGCCAATCGCCATGACTTCGCCGACCGACTTCATGGCGGTGGTCAGGATTGGCGATGAGCCGGGGAATTTTTCAAACGCGAAGCGCGGGATTTTGGTGACGACATAGTCAATCGATGGTTCAAACGATGCAGGCGTTGCGCCGCCGGTGATGTCGTTGTCGAGTTCGTCCAGCGTGTAGCCAACCGCAAGTTTGGCTGCGACCTTGGCAATCGGGAAGCCGGTTGCCTTGGAAGCCAGCGCCGATGAACGCGAGACGCGTGGGTTCATTTCGATGACGATCATGCGGCCATTGGCCGGGTTGATCGCGAACTGGACGTTGGAGCCGCCTGTTTCAACGCCGATCTCACGCAGCACCGCAATCGAGGCGTTGCGCATGATCTGGTATTCTTTGTCGGTCAGCGTCAGGGCAGGGGCAACGGTAATGGAATCGCCGGTGTGCACGCCCATTGGGTCGAGGTTTTCGATTGAGCAGATGATGATGCAGTTATCCGCCTTGTCGCGGACCACTTCCATTTCATATTCCTTCCAGCCAAGAACCGATTCTTCGATCAGCACTTCAGTGGTTGGCGATGCATCAAGGCCGCGCTCGATGATTTCAAAAAATTCCTGACGGTTGTAAGCAATACCACCGCCGGTGCCACCAAGCGTAAAGCTTGGGCGGATAATCGCCGGAAGGCCGACAACATCCATCGCCTGTGCAGCTTTGGCCAGCGCATGGCTCATATAGCGCTGCTTGCGCTCGACTTCGCCAAGCTGCCATTCAGTTTCAAGCTTATCGAGTGCCTTATCCAGATCGTCGCCTGAATATTGCGCCTTGACTTCGTTGCGCTTCATTTCGTGGCGCTTGCGATCTTCGTCCTTGATTTCGGTCGCATTGGCGAGCATCGACGTCGGGGTATCGAGGCCGATCTTTTCCATGGCTTCGCGGAAAAGTGCGCGGTCTTCTGCCTTATCGATCGCTTCTGCGTTTGCGCCGATCATTTCAACATTGTAGCGCTCAAGAACGCCCATACGGCGGAGCGACAATGCCGTGTTGAGTGCCGTCTGTCCGCCCATGGTCGGCAGAAGCGCATCCGGGCGCTCCTTGGCGATGATTTTAGCAACGACTTCGGGTGTGATCGGCTCAATATACGTCGCATCGGCCAGATCAGGATCGGTCATGATCGTTGCCGGATTGGAATTGACGAGGATGATGCGGTAGCCTTCCTCTTTCAATGCCTTACAGGCCTGTGTGCCCGAATAATCGAACTCGCATGCCTGACCGATAACAATGGGGCCCGCGCCGATGATCAGGATCGATTTGATATCTGTACGTTTCGGCATGGGGGCGTATCCTTGTTCTTAGCCTGCCAGAAAAGCCCGCACGGTTTTCCGGCGGGTTGGCAGAGGTATATTCTGTGGGCTAAGTGGGCCTTATAGGCAATGATGATCCAAAGCGGAACCCCACAAATGCCCTTATTTAAAAGAAAATGCGGGCATTGACCAAAACTTCCTGGCGATGACGCCTGTTATGGTCGCCCATTGATGCGTTTGTTGCAGTTGCGTCTTTGTTTGTGATTCCTGCTCATTTACTTTTTATGTTGCTGTGCCAAGAGTTTGTGCGACAATTGCCAGTAATAGATTGGTGCTGCCCTCTCATGGGCTGGCACGGTGAAGGGGAGTTGGTCCATGCGTTGGCAAGGCCGTAGACAAAGCGATAATGTTGAAGATGTTCGTGGACAACAAGGCGGCGGTGGCGGCTTTAGTGGCGGTGGCATGGGCGGCGGGCCAGGTTTTCGCATTATGCGGGGCGGCGGTATTTCCGGCATTGTTATTCTTGTCGTGCTGTTCTTTGTGTTGCGTGCGATCGGCATTGATCCGATGCCATTCCTTTTTGGCGATGGCAGTATTCAGTCCACGCAAACGAGCCAGCAGAGCAGTGGCGGTAAGGTTGCCAATGATGAGGCAACCCAATTTGCCCGGACGATTCTTGCTGAAACCGAAGATACCTGGAGCGGTATTTTCCAGTCGCGCGGACAGACCTACACGCCGCCGACCATGGTTCTATTTTCGGATGGTGTGCGCTCTGCCTGCGGCATGGCTTCATCGGCTTCGGGGCCGTTCTATTGCCCCGGTGATCGCAAGCTTTATCTGGACCTCACATTTTTCAACGAGCTCGCGACCAAATTCGGCGCATCTGGTGATTTCGCCAATGCCTACGTGATTGCGCATGAGGTTGGGCATCACGTTCAGAACCTGCTCGGCATTCTGCCGCGCTTCAATCAGATGCGTCAGCAGATGAACGAGGCGCAGGCCAATCAGATGTCGGTTCGGGTCGAATTGCAGGCCGATTGTTTTGCCGGTGTCTGGGGATATTACACCAACCAGAAGGGTATTCTGGAGGCGGGTGATCTCGAAGAAGCAATCAATGCGGCCCACCAGATCGGCGACGACACACTGCAAAAGCGCTCTCAGGGTTATGTGGTGCCGGAAAGCTTCAATCACGGCACGTCTGCGCAGCGCGCCAAGTGGTTCCAGCGCGGCTTTGATAGCGGCAAGATTGATTCCTGCGATACATTCAGCGGTGATGTCTGAAATTAAAGCTGCATGCAGACAAAGAAAAAGCCGGGATCAAATCCCGGCTTTTTCATTTCTTAACAAAGTCTTACTTCGGTGCTCTCAGGTATTGATTCACGCAGCCTGTTCGCGTTCCGGCAGGAGTGCTTCGCCCTTTTTCTCGCGGATCAGATTAATGAACCGACGGAACAGATAGTGGCTGTCCTGCGGGCCGGGAGAGGCTTCCGGGTGATGCTGTACGGAGAACACAGGCTTGCCGATGACGCGCAGGCCGCAATTGGTGCCGTCGAAAAGTGACACATGGGTTTCTTCCACATGGTCCGGCAGGCTGTCGGAATCAACGGCAAAGCCGTGGTTCATCGATACGATCTCAACCTTGCCGGTGGTGTAATCCTTGACCGGATGGTTTGCCCCATGGTGGCCCTGATGCATCTTTTCAGTCTTGGCACCAAGCGCCAGTGCCAGCATCTGGTGGCCGAGGCAAATGCCAAAAACCGGCAAGCCGCTATCAACCAGCTTTTGGATGGTTGGCACGGCATAGCTGCCGGTTGCCGCTGGATCGCCGGGGCCATTTGAAAGGAAGATACCATCCGGGTTATAGGCAAGCACATCTTCTGCGCTGGCCGTTGCAGGCAGAACGGTGACCTTCGCACCGAGGCCTGAAAGCAGACGCAGAATGTTGCGCTTCACGCCGAAGTCGAGGGCGACGACATGGTATTGTACATCAGACTGTTCGCCATACCCTTCACCCAGCACCCATGGTGTCTGATCCCATGTTAGGCTCTGGCCGATGGTGACATCTTTGGCGAGATCGAGGTTTTCAAGACCGCTCCATTGGGCGGCACGGGTTTTCAGCGCTTCGATGTCAAACTTGCCTTCCGGGTCATGCGCAATGACGGCATTTTGCGCGCCGCGCTCACGAATAAGGGCGGTGAGGGCGCGGGTATCGATGCCGGCAAGGGCAATGACGCCGCGATTCTTAAGCCATGTATTCAGGTCTTCCGATGCGCGGAAATTGGAAGGGGTGGTGATGTCCGCTTTGAAAATCGCACCGACTGCGCCGTGGCGGTTGGCGGGCGTCAGGTCTTCAACATCTTCCGCATTGGTGCCGACATTGCCGATATGTGGGAAGGTGAAGGTAACGATCTGGCCGGCATAGGATGGATCGGTCAGGATTTCTTCATAGCCGGTGAGGGCAGTGTTGAAGACAACTTCTGCTTCAATCGCACCCGTTGCGCCAAGGCCCTGACCTTCAATGACGGTGCCGTCAGCAAGTACGAGAACGGCGGTTCGCTTTGCAATTGTCCAGGGTGCTGTTTTCGATGGGGCTTCGGTCATGGCGTGCACTCCTGCGTGGTTTCGCGTTTGCCGTCTGGCGCGCGTTTTGGTTTATCAGTCATGCGGCATGTATCCGAGTTTCAACCTCTCATTGTGAGCAGCTTGAAAAATGGAGTTTCCGGGGCCATATATGCGCCAAAACACAGCGGGGATGAAACTTCCCGCCGTGAGCACATGCCGATGTCCTGCTAAGCCCTGACAAATAGAGAAACTTGGACGCGCGGTCAATCGCAGGAACGCAAGCTTTTTACGAAAATTTGGGATTGGGTCTATTCCGTCATACCCAGCTTCAATCCCTAATCCTTAACAGGCCCTAAGACGTGTGATTGCTTATGGCCCCGCTTTTGGACTAGAAGCGGTTCTAATTGAACATTTTACAGATATTAGGAGAATAATATGCTGCGCCAGGAGATTTCTCAGGCAATGACCGATGCCATGAAGGCACAGGATAAGCTTCGCTTGTCGACGCTGCGTCTGATCATGGCTGCGGTTAAGGATCGTGATATTGCCAATCGTGGTGCAGGCAAAGATCCGGTCGGTGATGAAGAACTGCTTGGCATTCTGGGTAAGATGGTCAAGCAGCGCGAAGAATCTGCACGCATTTATGAAGAAGGCAATCGGATTGAACTGGCCGAAGGTGAGCGTGCCGAAATCGTGATCATCAGCGATTTTCTGCCAACGCAGATGAGCGATGACGAGGTTAAGGTGGCCTGTGAGGCGGTCATCGCCGATATTGGTGCACAGGGACTGCGCGATATGGGTAAGGTTATGGCCGCTCTTAAAGAACGCTATGCAGGACAGATGGATTTCACCAAAGCCAGTGCGCTGGTGAAAACGCTGCTGCAGTGAGATGCGTAGAACCGCCTAGCGGCGGTTCGATCCTCAACTGAAATGCCGGGGCATGCAAATGGTCATGTCTGCTTGCCTTGGATTGGCGATATTTCGAACGTTTTATATTGCCGGAACTATCTTCCTGAAGCATTCTGGTCGTTCACCCGTCAGGCATTTTGTGACGCAAACAAACCAAAATCGGATGAACGACCATGGAAACCACGCAACTGCATCGCGGTCGGCTTATCGACCATATTCAGCTTGTTGTCCGCGATATCACGGCCAGTCAGAATTTCTACACGGCTGTTCTGGCGGTGCTGGATATCCCTATTGTAACGACGGCGGACGGCTACTTCTGGGCTGACGAGCTTGTTGTGTCGTCGGCGGATAGTCCGGCCGCACTCGGTGTATTGACAGGACGCCACCATTTGGCCTTTCAGGCAAAGGATCGTGCAACAGTGGATGCTTTCTATCGTGCTGCACTGGAAAATGGTGGGCAGGATAACGGTGCTCCTGGCGAGCGCCCTTATCATCCCGATTACTATGCGGCTTTCGTTCTCGACCCCGATGGCAATAACATTGAGGCCGTCTACCATGGAAAGGCGCGACGCAGCGCACCCTCTGTGGTGATCGATTTTTAATGCTTGCTGTTACGAGCCTTGTTTCGCTGTTTTCAGGCGCGTGGTGCTGAGCAGGCCCTGTTCCTCAAGAACCGGATAAGCCATTGATGCCAGCAGTGAATTGATCTGCTTGAGATCGCGAATGGTATCGAGATGAATCGTACTTGTTTCGATGCTTCGGGTCGAACCATCGCGAAGGCGCGAGAAGTGGCGCATGCTTGTCTGCTTTTCCAGTTCGCGCAGATTGTCTTTTTCCTGCACGAGCTGGCGGGCTGTGTGCCCGTCGCGAGAGACGATCACATTAAAGGCCATATGCGCATTGGCGAGCACCATGGCGTGGAAGTGGGTGAGTTCCTTCCAGCCTTCCTCGGTGAATTCGAGCTTGTGATCCATCTTCTTTTGCACATGTGCGAGCATGTTGCGCACGATGATGTCGCCGACCTGCTCAAGCTTGACGCAGGCACCCATCAGTTCCTGCATGCGCAGCGCTTCAAATTCATCCAGATCCTTGCTTGCAACTTTTGTAAGATAAAGCTTGATCGCGGCATGTTTTGTATCAACCCGGTCATCAAGAGCTGCCAGTTCATTGATGCGTGTCTGATCGGGCTTTTCATAAAGGTCGATAATACGGCGCAGCATCACTTCAATCGTGTCACACACGCCCACGACTTCACGTGTTGCATTGGCAAGTGCCTGTGAGGGCCGGTCGAGAACCGCCATATCCAGTGCACTGTATTCTTCGAATTCAACCGGCTGAATGGGTGCGTTTTTGTCAGCGTTGAGGTGGACGAGTGCGTCGGTGGCGCGCAGAACCAGCCCCGACAGCGGAATGCCTGCAACCATGACAATGACGTTGAACAGAATATGCGCATTGACGACCTGCGAGACCGGATCGCCGCCCAGAAAACCAATCGAGGGTTTGAATGTCTCAAACAGGATCAGGATCACCAGCGAACCCGCACCGCGCATCAACAGATTGCCAAGAGGCACGACGCGCGTTTCCGGCGGTGCATTTCGGGTCAGGATGGGGGCGATGATTGACGAGCCGAGATTGACGCCCAGTACCATAACCACGGCCAGTTCCGGCGCGATCAGTCCGCGTGAAGCGAAAGTGGTGAGCAGAATGACGGCTGCGATACTTGAATGAAACAGCCATGTCATGAGCGCTGCCAGAAGATAGGCGGTTATCGGATCGCCGGACAGATAATCGACGATGATGGGCAGCAGCTCGCTTTGGCGAAGCGGTTCCGTTGCCTGCCCGGTCATTTCCAAAGACATGATGAGCAGCCCGATACCCACCAGAATGCGGCCAATCTGTCGCCAATCCCGTCGCTCGGTGGTCATGAAAATCGCAGTGCCGGAAACAAGGCAGAGCGGTACCAGCAGGGTCAGGTCATAGCTTAGAATTTTGACGACAAGTGCCGATCCCAGTTCGCCGCCGCGCACGGCCATCAGGCCAGCGACGCCGCTCACAATGCCTGACCCGACGAAAGAGCCAACCAGCAGCGTTACAGCGGTCGAGCTTTGCAAGGCGATTGCCAGCGCAAGGCCAAAGGCAATTGAAAGCAGGGGATTTTGCATCTGGTTGCGCAGACGACGGCGCAAACGATCGCCATAGGCGCGCTCCACTCCTGTTCGCACCATGCGCGTCGCCCAAAGCAGGAGCGCGACTGCACCAGCAAGATGCAAAAGGACCAGAGAACCGTTCACGAAAAATCCTTTCGGCTTGGGGGTGAAAAATGAAAACTCGTCGGGTTAAGCTTACGCAACGAAAAGAGAAAAAATATGTTCCGGCTAATGATTATTTGAAAGAATATGGGCTGGAAATGGCCTTAAATCAAGCGTTCCTATTGTAATGTGACAGGTATATGACAGTTTTATGAATGCCGGGGCCACGTCCAATCATCATCCTTATCCGCTTTACAGCATGTGATTAGCGGGGAGGGCTGCTTGTGTGCGATGGACTGTATGATTGTGCGGGCCTATATGTATCTCAGTCTGCATATCATGCTTATCTGACCCGAAAGTGACAATCGTAATGCGTTTTCCGCCCTCCTTTCTTGATGAGATCAGAGATCGCGTGCCGATTTCGACGCTGATCGGAACGCGCGTTTCATTTGATCGGAAAAAGAGCAATCCGCCGAAAGGTGATTTCTGGGGCTGCTGCCCGTTCCACGGAGAAAAGACGCCGAGTTTCCATTGCGAGGATCGCAAGGGGCGTTATCACTGCTTTGGTTGTGGTGTGACCGGTGACCATTTCAAATTTCTGACTGAGCTTGAGGGCGCAAGTTTCCCGGAAGCAGTTGAGCGCGTTGCCGATATGGCGGGCGTGCCGATGCCGGCGCGTGACCCGGAGATGGAAAAGCGCGAAGCACAACGCGCAACGCTTTATGATGTCATGGAATTGGCTGCGCAGTTTTTTGAAAGCCAGTTGCAGGTTGCAGCCGGAGCGAAGGCGCGTGCCTATTTGCGCGACCGTGGGCTTTCCAGTGCAACGCAGCAGACATTCCGTATTGGGTATGCGCCCGAATCGCGCAATGCGTTGAAAGAATTTTTGGCCTCCAAAGGCGTCGCCAAAGATCAGATTGAGGCGTGTGGTCTTGTGGTGCATGGTGAAGGCATCGCTGTTTCTTATGACCGCTTCCGGGACCGCATCATGTTCCCGATTGAGGATTTGCGCGGGCGGATTATCGCCTTTGGTGGCCGTGCACTTTCAGCCGATGCGCCTGCGAAATATCTGAACTCACCTGAAACCGAGCTCTTTCATAAGGGGCGGGTGCTTTATAACGGGCTGCGTGCGCGCAAAGCCTGTCAGCCGCAGGGGGGCGAAGAGGCCAAGGCGATTATCGCGGTTGAGGGCTATATGGATGTGATTGCGCTTGCACAGGCCGGCATTCATCAGGCTGTGGCGCCGCTTGGAACGGCGCTGACCGAAGAGCAGCTTGAATTGCTTTGGCGCATTAGTCCTGAACCGATCCTTTGTTTTGACGGTGACGGCGCAGGTGTGCGTGCAGCCCATCGTGCGGCTGATCTTGGTCTGCCGAGTTTGCAGCCGGGAAAATCACTGCGCTTTGCTATGTTGCCGGAGGGCCAGGACCCGGATGATGTGGTCAAGGCAGAAGGTCCGTCGGCGTTTTACGCTGTTTTGCGGGATGCCAAGCCGCTGGTCGATCTGGTGTGGACGCGCGAAACGGCAAGCGGCGTGTTTGATACACCGGAGCGCCGTGCAGAGCTCGAAGCACGCTTGCGCGAAATTACCAATCGCATCGCAAATGAGGATATTCGACGTCATTACAGTCAGGAAATGCGCGACCGGGCACAGGCGTTTTTCGGGCAGCGGCGGCAGAACAATGGCGGAAATGCTTTCAATCGCGACAAAGGCAAGGGCCGGGGTGCGCAGGGCGGTCGCGGAGGGGCAGCCGCCTTTGGTGGACGCCTTGCTTTTTCAGACAGCCTGACGCGGTCTAATGTGGTGAAGGGGCGAAATGCGCCTTTGCGCGAAACAGCCATTGTCCTGATGCTGCTCAATCATCCGCGTTTGATTGAGGAAGATTTCGAGGCGATCGCGGCTCTTGATCTTGAGCATGACGCGTTGAAGGTGTTGCATTTTGCAATGCTTGATGTTCTCGCATCAGCTCGTGTGGAAGATGGCTTAGCCATGCGCAAGGCGCTGGTCGCGGCCGGTCATGGCGAGCTGATCGAAATGCTTGAAGCAACGGTGCGTCGGACACGGGAATGGACGGCGACCGCACAGGCTGCGGAAGATGATGTTCGCGAAGCCTTAAAACAGGCGCTTCACTTGCATCAGCGCGCGCGCACCCTACATAGGGAACTGCGCGCTGTCGAAGCATCGCTTGATAGCGATGAAACGGGTGAAGTTTTTGCCCGTCTCATCGATATTCAAAAGCAGATCGCGCAGGCAGAAGCGACCGAAGCTCTCATCGATGGGTTTGGATTGTCTTCAGGACGCAGTGCCGGTTCGTCGTAACGCTATCCGAATCACTTTGTGCCGATGCGCCGTTGAAACCGCTGGATTTGTAAGAATTTGGGACGGTTGAGGGCCTGAGGCGATGACGCGACAATAAATGATTCGCTTTTTAGAGCCGAATCAGGTGAGTCGCTCTTGACGCGCGGCGCAAATGGCGGAATCACGACAGTTCAAACAAGGAATAAAGAACTGATATTGCAGAAATTACCTGAATGAGTTCCTGAATTCTTCCTTGATGGGCATCAATCACAGACCGGGCAGGGCCTTTATGGCGACCGTCAATACCGGATCTACCCACAGGAATTTGCAGACTGCAGGATCCGTTAATGAAGGCAGGGTTAATCCGGCATTAACGTGAAATCAGCTATTCGCAGAATCAACAGTTAAACGGCGCTCTCGCAAAACCGTTTGACCACTCTATATATCTTATACGCGACCGGTGTCGCCTGGAGACGAGCAATATGGCAACGAAGGCTAAGGAAAACGAAGAAGCCGAAGTCGAGCGCGAAGGTGCGACCGACGGGCCGCTTCTCGACCTTTCTGACGATGCTGTCAAGAAGATGATCAAGGTTGCGAAGAAGCGTGGCTACGTCACCATGGACGAGCTGAATGCCGTGCTTCCTTCCGAAGAAGTGACATCTGAGCAGATCGAAGACACGATGGCTATGCTGTCGGACATGGGCATCAATGTTGTTGAAGACGACGAGCAGGAAGCTGATCGCGACGATAACAATGAGGATGAACAAGAAGAAGGCGGCGATCTGGTTGAGGCAACCGGCACAGCCGTTGCCGCAACGACCACAAAAAAAGAGCCGACTGACCGCACCGACGATCCTGTGCGCATGTACTTGCGTGAAATGGGAACCGTGGAGCTTCTGTCGCGTGAAGGCGAAATCGCTATTGCAAAGCGAATTGAAGCCGGTCGCGAAACGATGATTGCCGGGCTTTGTGAAAGCCCGCTGACATTCCAGGCCATTATCATCTGGCGTGAGCAGCTGAATGAATCCAACATTTTGCTGCGTGAAATCATTGACCTTGAAACCACCTATGCCGGCCCAGAAGCCAAGCAGGCTCCGATTGTCGAGCGCGTGGAAGAAGAAAAGCCACGCGATGATAAGGGGCCGCGCCGTTCGCGTGATGACGACGACATTACCAATGTCGGCGGCGATATGCCTGCGGAAGAAGAAGAGGATGATGAGGACGAAGCCAATCTGTCGCTGGCAGCTATGGAAGCTGAACTGCGCCCACAGGTTATGGAAACGCTCGACCTTATTGCCGACACCTATCGCAAGCTGCGCAAGTTGCAGGATCAGCAGGTTGAAAGCCGTCTGGCTGCCACCGGCGAACTCTCATCCAGTCAGGAACGCCGCTATAAGGAGCTGAAAGATCAGCTGATCAAGGCGGTTAAGTCGCTTTCGCTCAACCAGAACCGTATCGAACAGCTCGTTGAACAGCTTTATGACATCAACAAGCGTCTGGTTCAGAATGAAGGCAGGCTGCTGCGTCTGGCCGAATCCTTTGGGGTTCGCCGTGAAGAATTCCTGAAAGAATATCAGGGCCACGAGCTTGATCCGAACTGGATTGAGCGCGTCAGAACATTGACTGCACGCGGCTGGAAAGATTTCGCGACGAAAGAAGAACGCGCAATTGATCGGCTGCGTTCGGAAATTCAGATGCTTGCTACTGAAACCGCGATTTCGATTGGTGAATTTCGCCGTATCGTCAATCAGGTTCAGAAGGGCGAACGCGAAGCAACCATTGCCAAGAAGGAAATGGTGGAAGCCAACCTTCGTCTCGTGATCTCTATTGCCAAGAAGTACACCAACCGTGGCCTTCAGTTCCTTGATCTTATTCAGGAAGGCAATATCGGCCTGATGAAGGCGGTTGATAAGTTTGAATATCGTCGTGGTTACAAGTTCTCGACCTATGCGACATGGTGGATCAGACAGGCAATCACCCGTTCGATTGCCGATCAGGCGCGTACCATCCGTATTCCGGTGCACATGATCGAAACGATCAACAAGATCGTTCGTACATCGCGCCAGATGTTGCATGAAATCGGTCGTGAACCAACGCCGGAAGAACTGGCTGAAAAGCTCGCGATGCCGCTTGAAAAAGTGCGCAAGGTTCTCAAAATCGCCAAGGAGCCAATCTCGCTTGAAACGCCAGTGGGTGATGAAGAAGATTCACATCTGGGTGATTTCATCGAAGATAAGAATGCGCTGCTGCCCATCGATGCTGCCATTCAGGCAAACCTTCGCGATACGACGACCCGCGTTCTCGCTTCGCTCACGCCGCGTGAAGAGCGCGTTCTGCGTATGCGTTTCGGTATTGGCATGAACACTGACCACACGCTTGAAGAAGTCGGTCAGCAGTTCTCGGTGACACGTGAACGTATTCGCCAGATTGAAGCGAAGGCGCTGCGCAAGCTCAAGCATCCGAGCCGTTCGCGCAAGCTGCGTTCGTTCCTCGACAGCTAAGATTTTTTCGCCCGATACCGGATACGGTGTCGGGTGATGTTCTTAAATAGAGAAGGGAGGGAGCGATATGTCTTTTTTGAAGCGTCTTTTCGGTGGTGGTTCTGCGGATGAAACTCCAGTGGCACCAAAAGAAGCCGGACGCCTTGAACACAAAGACTTCCTGATCGTTGCAACACCTTACAGCGAAGGTGGTCAGTATCAGGTTTGTGGCGTTATCTCGAAGACGATCAACGGGGAATTGAAAGAGCATCGCTTTGTGCGTGCTGATCGTTGTCCGGGGCTTGAGGATGCAGCCAGTATCTCGCTCAACAAAGGTCGACAGATTGTTGACGAGCAGGGCGAAGCGATTTTTCGCTGAGCTGCCTGCAAGAGAATCGAAAAAGCCGCCCACGAGAATGGGCGGCTTTTTTATTGCATTGTGAGTGTGGCTGACAGATGCAACCGAAGGAGCGGGCAATCGGAAAGGGCGGCGATTTGCCCATGCCAATTTATGTAAAACCGCTACGCACTTTTGCTGCAAATGCTCTATATGCAGCCCTATGAATAAGAAACCTTTCTGGCAGACCAAATCTCTTGAGCAGCTTACCCGTAAGGAATGGGAAAGCCTGTGCGACGGTTGCGGACAGTGCTGCCTGCATAAGTTGCTGGATGACGACACTGACGAAGTCTACTGGACAACGGTGGCTTGCACGCTGCTGGACGCAGATAGCTGTAAGTGCAGCGATTATCCCAATCGCCGTGCCAGTGTGCCGGACTGCGTGTTTTTGACGCCAGAGATTGTTTATGAGGTCAACTGGTTGCCTGCGACCTGCGCCTATCGACTGGTTGCAGAAGGTGCCGATCTTTATTGGTGGCACCCGCTGGTTTCAGGATCACCGGATACGATTCATGAAGCAGGCGTCTCTGTTCGTGGCCGGGTGACAGCATTTGATCACGAGCTTGAGGACGAAGAGGAATATATCCAGCACATGGTCCCGCTCGATTGATTGGCTGATAGGCAGATTACTTGAGTTTACTGTTGGCGACTTGATCAGATTTTCAGTGTGAATATCCAGATAAAGTGCTGATTTAAAATGGTTTTATAAAATTACGCTACGGTCTTGATCTATCTGAATAGTATGTGAACACGCCCTTGGCTTTGCGTTCACATTCATTCGAATACTTATCGGATGTTCTGGGTGAGGATCGCCCAATGAAAGTTCGAAAGGATTTTAAGATGTCCGCACTGTCGCTCAAATCATTCATCGTCACTGCTGCAATCGGTCTCGCTGTGGTTTTCACCGCTGGTGCATCGGCAAATGCTGCATCGCCTGCATCCGCTCCTTCGGTCAGCACCGCGAAATATTCCTCAGGCATCAATATCGATTATCGTGGTCATCGTCATCGTCATCGTGGCCCGGCTTGCTCTGTTGAGAGTGCCAAGATGAAGGCCCACCGCATGGGTATCCGCAACGCACGGGTTATTCATCGCGGTAAATCTGTTCAGGTTAGGGGTTTCCGTCACGGTCGTCCGACGGGTGTCGTCTTCGCAAATGTGCGCGGTTGCCCGATTATTCGATAGAGCGCGTTTCGGTTTTCTTAAATCAGAATTGTGAAAGCCAGCCCGATTGGATCGGGCTGGCTTTTGCTATTGTCGTTATTCCTTGATCTCGAAAACGACGTTAACGGAAACATTATAGCTATTCTCGCCCGCAGCAATAGGAACTGAATCCTGAGGCGCGGCGTTGGCCATCATCTTCATCTCACGCGCGATTGGCATTGGCATTGGAGAGCGGCTCTGCTCGCTGATCTCAAGGACACGACCAAGACCAACGCTTGCCGCATCAGCGAGCGTTTTTGCCTTTGCAATCGCATCAGCCACGGCGCGTTTGCGCGCTTCGTTGATTGTTGCTGACGGATTGTCATTCACGAAAGTCAAATCACCGCCCTGATTGACGCCGAGTGTGACCGATTCATCAAGGACATTGCCGACCTTGGACAAATCACGCACACGAACCGTCAGGCTGTTGGAGACACTATAGCCGCTGATCTTAGCCTCTTTCAGGCCATTCTTGTCATCAGGATAGATATAGCTCGGCTGAATATTGATGCCGCTCGTCTGAAGATCACGGTCTTCGACCCCTGCCTTTTTCATTGCGTCGAGCACTTTGGCCATTGCTTCATTGTTGGCCGTCATTGCTTCGCGGGCAGTTTTCGCATCGCGCAAAACGGTGAGATTAAGAATGGCCATATCCGGGGCAGCCGTCATTTTGCCTTCGCCCGAGACGGAGATACGAGCAGGCTGTCTCGTCATCTGATTCTCCTGTGCTGCGGCTGGCAATGACAATGCGCCTGCAAGCATGATTGCCGAAAGTGAAGTGGCAAGAAAGGTAGTAGCGCGCTTATTCATAAAATCTCCTGTAGAGAATGTTGATGCAGCCGGTGTAAAGCAGTCTCCGTAAAGATCCATTTCTGCTTTGCCATTAGAGTGCTCAGCTTGACCGAAAGTTATTAATTCCTTTCGGAGTACGCTTTTCTTTATTTAAGTCCCCCCTAAAGGAAAATATTCCATTATTTGACGCGAAATGCAGAATAATTGCAACTAAACGCTTCAAATTTGATGTGTTTTTGTCCTGAGTTGCATGAATGGCAATCGAATATGTGCGTATTAGGGCAAATCGTATAATTGACAGCTTGTGTCCAGCGCTTCTTTGCGGTACGTGCAGAGTTGCGTGGGGCCTGTAGCTCAATTGGTTAGAGCCGGCGGCTCATAACCGCTTGGTTGGGGGTTCGAGTCCCTCCGGGCCCACCATTGCTTAAATCATTGATTTTATTTTGTTATTCCCACCGGATGTAGCGTGACGCGATTTTTCGGAATTTTGTCACGGCAAACTGGAATTCTAGTTTTTCCAGTCGAACTGTCAAAGGCGTCTTAAAGGGCTTCACGGACCCTTTAAAGTTCTCCAAAATCGGATTTCTGTAACATGTGTGTTGCGATTCACGTTGGAGATTAATCGATCATGATATTTCACCGCATTCTTCTTGCTATCGGCTCATCGCTATTAGCTGTGTCTTCTTCAGCGTATGCTCAGAATGAACTGGATCAGTCGACCGTAGCTTTGGTCGCAAGAGCTTTGGAACTGCCTTATACGAAGATTTATCCCGGTTCCGTGTGCCGGGATAAACTGTTTGACGGCGAATGGTTCCTTAAATGTGCTCCGCGATCTGGAAGTGTCACAGGTGGGTTGTGGCTCGTAGCGCCCGGACCTGTATTGGTGGCAGTCAACGGCAAGGCGATTCAACAGATGGAAAAGCTTTCTCCAGTGGTAATGGATGACCTTTCCGTCGTTGCTACTAAGGATTGGCGCGCTATGTACCCCGATCGTATAGCTGACATCGGGGCAGTACTAGATGCCTATAAGTAAGGGTTACTGGCAGCCGTATTACTGATGATAACCTCTTTGACTGCCTTTCCTTTGCCTCCTCCCGCAGTGTAAGTCAGAGACACATCGTCGATTATAAACCCCGAAAAGATCGAGCGCACTTCTGGAACGTCATTAATTGATAGGACAAAACGGCCCCTGATTTGTGCCAGTTTTTCGGCCATCACTTCATACTGACTGCGCTCGAACATAGCCTTGCCGTAATAGTCCTCTGTTCCCCAATAAGGCGGATCAAGATAAAACAGTGTTTCTGGTCGGTCGTATCGATCGAGAAACACCTGCCAGTCGAGGTTTTCAATCACCACGGAGACGAGGCGTTCATGCACATCCTGAAGAAGAGGTGCCAGTGTCGTGAGATTGAAGCGGGAACCACCACCACGATCAACACCAAAAGAACGGCTGGCAACCTTGCCGCCAAATGTCAGGCGCTGAAGGTAAAGGAAACGCGCAGCGCGCTCGAGATCTGTTAGAGTGGATGGGTCACACGCTTTCAGCCGGTCAAACTCTTGGCGACTGGTAATCTGAAAGCGGAGCGTATCCATGAATTGAGGATAGTGACGCTGCAATATCCGAAATAGGTTCACAACATCGCCGGAACGGTCATTGATAAATTCGGCTCGTGGTGCTGATGTTCGCCTGAAGAACACGCCGCCCATTCCAACAAATGGTTCTGCATATATAGAGTGTTTCACCTTGGATATCTGATCGCAGATGCGCCGGGCAAGTTGTCGCTTTCCCCCTATATAAGCAGCTGGTGGAGATACGGGTTCAACGGATGTAAAATTCGTTTCGATATTCATTCTATGCGTCTTACTAAGAATCGGTCACAAGCCGCATGCCCGAAAGGGTAACGGATGCGACGGTTATCTTTTGGTGCTGTCGGGCGGGTTGCTCTTGCCGGAATGGCCCGCCGCCACGAATTAACGTGGCCGTCCCTACTTCATCGCTTGGCTGAAACCTTCATATTGAGCGCGAACCAGCAGGTCGCGATCACGCAAATTCAATTCTCCCATCGGCTTGCGGCCTGTCAGATCAGGCCAATAATCACCGGCTCCCAGCTTCCAAAGGTGGCGCATGGGCAGACTGTTCACGACATGGCTGTCGGGCGGGTAAACTTCTATGGCGACGGCTTCAGAACCAAAGTGCTTGTTTTTAAGCGCCTGAAGCTCATCCCATGTGATCGAGCCATCATGTTCGACCGAAAGCAGGCCACGCCCTTCGTCAAGATATACTGAGACAATGGCCCTCATTATTCTTTTCCCTTTTCAGGCGCTTCAAGCTCGATGCTGGTGGTGTAAGTGTCATCAAAGCGATGCTCGACACTGGCAGCTCGCCATTCACCGTCAAATTCCTTGCGGAAGCCTTGGGCATTGATTGGTGTATCGGCCATCATCTCAGGCATGCCAGCTATTGTCAGTGAACCTTGGCCAGTCGCGCGCGCTAAGCGGCTTCCTTCGGCTTCAGCAGCTTTCTTGGCTTCGGCCTGCGAGGCGTAAACGGTCCGCAGGCGGCGCTCCGGTCCTTCAAGGCCGGTCGAATGTTCCTCATAAACCGTCTTGTTACGACGCTTATCGTACCAGCCCGCCGCAGCCTTTCCGTATTTAGGACGCGGCTCAACCGAGAACTCACCTTCAGAACAATCGCCCTTAGTGATAGTGATCGGAGGGAGACTGCCATGCTTGAGAAACAGAAAGGTATTGTCTTTGATCGAGAACAGCGCGCCGATGCGATCGGCAAGGCGCGTCAGGAAATCGGCGGCTGATTGTCCGGTGCGGGCAATATACTCGATCTTGGTGTTTGCGATTTCGTCGCTGATCTTGGCTTTATAGCCATGGCGCTTGGCCAGCTGCTCGACAATCTGCCCAACTGTCTCGCCGTCAAAATGTTCTGAAACGGGTTCCTTCACGTCAGCGCGTAGCTCGGCCGACTTACAGGATAACGTCAGGCGCTCACCGTCAGAGCCGAAATTATAGCTTGCGCGCTCAAAGACGAATGTTCCCATCTTCCATGTGCCGACACCGCGAAATCCGAATCGAACTTCAATCTTTGCTCCCTTTTCAGGAATGTCGATTTCATTGCCGACATCATCAAAGACCAGTTCCAGCGTGTCGGAACTTTGGCCGGGCTCATCGCGAATGGTTGCGGAAACAAGCCGCTGGTAAAATGCGTCATGAACGGTTTTACCGGCAATGGAAACTTCGATAAATGGGTGCGATCGCTCCATTAGCTCCAAAGCCTCACAGTCTTAATTTCGGAAGAAATGATAAACTCTGGTATGTTCACGACGGTGCCATGCGGCAAAACAATTCCAAGGCGCGCAAGTCCTGAATTGGCTGCATAAGTCGCTTCAAGATAGCCTTGGAGCTTGGCGGCTTGGGCGCGGTCACCGATCCAACGCATGGCATAATCGTAGCAGACCAGATCAAGTGTCAGGTCTTCTAGATCAACGGTAACGGTTCCGGCAGGGATCAGGCGTGCACTCATCCGAACAGCCCCACTGGTTTACCGTCGCCGTGATAGGGCGCAACCTCAAGTGAGAATTCAATTTTTCGACCGTAGCCTTGGCGATTGATGATAGATTGGGTGTCTTGAACGCTTAGAATAACAACGCGGCCGAATAGGCTTGCTGCCATAGACAGCCCGGTCGCCCATCCGAGCATTAATACTGGTCTGGCGGCGGCTTGAGTGGTGCGGATCGCTTCATACTCGGCGCGACCGCCGACTTCATCAGGGTATAGCAGCCCTGAGATTGTGACACTGTCGTCACCATAGCCGGTGAACTGGCGACCGGGGCGGCCGCCGAAACGACTGATTGTCGGCCATAGAGCCTCGGTTGTGCGCTCGATTTCCTGAAAGTTCAGAGGCGCGATCTCGAAGACATGTGGACCAAGCGCGAGCAAGGGCATAGCCATTATTCGGTTCCTCCATGCAGCGCTCCAGACTTGCGGCTCATATATTGCGCACCAATTCTGCCTATAGCTGCTCCTGCGGCATTGCCTGCCGCTACCGGATCAGTCGTGCCAGTAATTGTTATCGGCGCATGAACCGTTAAGTTCGGCGTTTGCCCGTTGACCACTTCGATTGTTTGTTTGACGTTTGTGTCGCCGAGTGGGTTGATGACATTAGAAACCGGATCATCGCCGCTGCTTATGCCACGTGGGACAAGCGCACCGGCCGCACCCGAATTGATCGCGTCCGTCGCCGTTGCCACACCTTTACCGGCCAATCCCATGAGATACGTCAGCCACTCCGGAGGCTTCGGCCAGTTGATATTCAGATCAAAATTGAGAAGTCCACTTAGCCAAGCTATCTGCTCGTTAAACCAGCCTTCAACACTTGCCCAAAGGGATTTCAAGCCATCCCAGAGCGAGGTCACCCTGAATGACGTCAAGCATGGCGTCAGCGTGCGCACCCATGCTATCCGATGCGCCGATAAGCGGATCGGTGCTGGCGGCAGCGGTCGTCACACCATCAACGCCTGCCTTGACGATCAAATGCCCATCAATCGCGGTGAGGGCGCGAAAACCTTTGATGAAAGTCGGGGTCACTGACGCATCTCCTTCACATGAGCCACCGCTTCGGTGATCGAAACAGTGATGCCGAGTCCGGCCTGTTCATTCACATAAACACGGGCTTCAGCTGCGAGCGCCACCGGATCAACATCATCCTGTGCCGTGGTTGCGACCTGCTGGCCGTCGAGACCGGACGCGCCCGCAATTGCTGGCAGGGTTTTCACAAGGTCGTTGAAACGATCGAGACCGCCTTCGACTGAACACATGGCGCGATAGGTTTCACGCGAGGCCGGAGTAATTTTTCCGGCAGCACTGGCGGCATCGAGCGCAAGATCGATTTCACGGTCAGCGTCTTTCTGCTGAAGCTGCGCAAGCGCGGTCTTGGTCTCGGTCAACTCATTGCGCAATTCTGTGACCACGGCAGTAGTGCCACCCCGAACGGACGCAAGTGCAGTCGCCGTGTCGTCCTGAAGCTTGGCAATGGCTGCGGTGATCTGGGCATGACCGCCTTTTTCATCGATCTTGAGCGAATGGCAAAGTGACTTGCGCTCGCCGTCATGCGTGGAAATCGCAGAAAGAATAGCGGCTTCGTCAGCCGTTTCTGCGAGACCCAACGCCTTGGCAATGGCCTTCAGCATGATTGTCTCCAATTGTTGTGGTTGTTCGTGAGCGAGCGCCGACAGCACAAGCGCAGGCCGATTGACGAGGCCAGCGCCGTTCAGGCGAGAAATCAGACCGTTGACGCTCTAATGCGCTTGCCAAGTTCGTTCATCACCGTTTGCCATTCCTTCGGCTTCAAATTGTTTAAGGCTGGCTTTCCGTCGTATCCGCAAATCGACCACGTGCTATCCGCGATAAGTGCGCCGTTTGTGCGGCCCGCTTTTGTCAAAAGCTTCCATTGTGCCAGTACGATTTGGCCGTGTGGTTGATTAGCCCAATCAGGCACTAGAGGGTCTTTCGCCCAACTGACACCGGCCACGCGGTTTAGCCAGCGTTTGAGACTTTCAATAGCTTGATAGGCATCGTTTGGTTCATGCAAGAAACGAACATGATCCAGCTTGGTCTGGCGTTTCACGAATGCGATGAGAGCTTCGTCTGAACCGTTGGTGACTACGCCAAGATTATACCCCGCAATCCAAAGCGCCTGCAGCTTTGCAGCATATTTGCCTGTGAGGCGCTTTCGACCACCCTTTGAAGGCTGCTTAACGGACGGATTAAAACCTTTCAGTTTCAGGTCTTCAATCACATTCTGCTTTTCGATCTCGGTCATAATCCGCAAGGACACTTTGCCAGTCACGCGGTGAAGCATGCCGCGATAGGTATCTTCATCAAGGCCAAGCTGATTTTTAGCGATGTTGATAAGAGCAATGGATTTCATGTGTTTGCTCCATCACAGTATTGAGAAGCTGATTCTGCCAAGGGGGCGATTTCGTGAAAATGGACGAGAGAATGCGTTTCTTCTGGATGATTGCAATTCCGGTATCGGTGGTAGCTGTCATGCTCGTGATAATGACTGGAAGTAAGTGCGCGTTGCCAGATGCCACGGCCACTGGAGACCGATGTGGAAATCCGTTTAGTAATTGGCTTTATGATTTCCAAAGCCTTATCGCGGGAACATTTGCAGTCGTTGCGGCGGTTGCAACTATTCGGCAAATGGCGAAGGCTGATGCTTTTGAAGAACAAAGACAAAAAAAAGCAATTGCTTTCGCGCTGAGAAGGGAGAAATCTGTTGCGGATAGCTTTTCGAGATTTACTTCTGCTCAGTCTTTTGCCACCTCCGCGAGTATTGCTTTGCTTTTCGACACAGTCGGAAAGAGAAATAACTACATGTGGACCTATGCCGAACGTCAGTTGTTTTGGGTGGCTGTGGAGACTTGTTATGAGCTCGAGACAACTCTGGCCCATGAGGTGGTGGATCGAGCAACCGAGTTTATGCCAGCAGACGTTTATTTCCCGCTCAACGAGGCACAGAGTAGATTGAAGGAGCTTAGAAACAAAATTCCGGATATTTCGAGCACTGTTGATTTTTATACAAACTCCGATTGCTTGCCTTCGCGTTATGACCATGAGATTGAATTTATTCTGTCGGAGATACAGTCGAATTCGCTTCGCTTGAACCGATCGATCGTTTCTTGGAAAGACAGCATAATTGCAGTGCAAGAATAGCGTTGATAATTTCATCCCGGATTCCTTCAAGCATTAGCCAGATCAAGCGGAATTCGGGCTGAGTTGCCGGTTTCCTTGTCGACCGAATAAAAGCGGGCGTGCTCCTTTGAGGCCATGACACGGACGGAATCGGAGATCACCGTCATGGCCTTTTCCCACTCTCCGGTTTCGTCCGTGATTTTCAGGCGTTTAAGGCCGAGAATACGATCAGTGTTGAGCTTGCCTTGCTTATCAACCTGAAACGCCTGATCGATGAGCGCACGGATATTGTCGTTGGAACCTTCTGACCAACGACGAATGCAGCCGTCGATTATTTCCTTGGCAACTTCCAGCTCCGGGCCAAACGTCAGCGTGTCCGAAACCTGAATGCTGAGCTTCAGGCTAGTGTCTACTGTGGTGAGCGTAATGTTGCCCTTTTTACCGCGCCGCTTGACGTTGTACTTTTCTGCAAGCAGCTCGCGGTAAGCCATGACCTCGTCAAAGACTTCGGCGCGCAGGGTGGCCAGTACCTTGTTGACCTCAGCGGCCTTAATGGAAAGGCGGCGGACAAGCTCGTCTTCTTCGATGTGTTCTGGTTTGATCGCCGATAATGCAATCATTTCGCCTTTGCCTTTATTGACGTAGGCGACACCACTGATCTCTTCGGTTGGGATGGTTGGGGAAATACTGACGTTCATGATGAGTATCCTTTCGGGGAGGTTCAGGCTGGATCGGTATCTGTCGTTTTGACGAGCTTGGGTTTGGAGGATGAACTGCGGAGGAACAGGACAACTTTTCCGTCGCGGGATGTGGTCAATTTGTTAGGTGCCGTTTCTGGATTGGCTTTCGCATCGCCGACCAACACACGCATTGCACCAAGTTCGCGCTCCTGAATGAGGGCAAGGTGATAGAGTGAGCGCAGCAAAGTCAGGCAGTACCGGCCATCTTCGCCCGTTATCGGCAGCGTTTCCGCGTCAGCAATGCCGTTGAACTTGTCGAAACGCTGGACCAAGGTCTGCAAGCCATCAGAAACCGTGGGGAGGTTCGATGTGGCCATTACAGGTCCTCCACATCGCGGTTTTTCCAAGCTGCTTCCAGATGGCGCTTTTCAAGCTGCTCATTGGTTCCCTGAACAAGCAGATGAGCGATCTTGATGGTGCGGTCGATCTGACGGAGCGCACCGCCCTTCATGCCAATTCCGGTCAGAAATTTCACGGAAGATGCTTCAGTGATGCCCCATGCTTCAATGAATGCGCGCACATCTTCCGTGCGGCCGGGATCGCGCTTCAGGTTCTTGTCGACGCGGCTCACAATCTGATCGCGGCTGGCAGAGTTTGCGCCACCTTGTGACATTCGGCGGCGGATTTCAGCATTGCCGATGATTGCAACACCAACTTTGAAATTGTCAGAGAAATAGCGGAACTGGTTAATTGACTCGGCGTCTGCATGTTGCGCTTCATCAATAATCAGAAGTGCGCCTTCGCCGCCGCGTGAAAGGCGCTCGCCGATAGTTTCAACCAGCTCGGCCTGATTGAAGACGCGAATGCCAAGCTTACGCGAAAGCAAGTTCATCGCACCGTGAACTGTCTTAACCTTCGGGTTCAGTGTGACCATGTGAACATGCGGACGGCTATCACGGTATGCCCGGCAGGCTTCAGTCTTGCCGCGTCCGGCATCCAGTGTGACCGTTACAAAGCCAGAAATAACCTGAGCAAGCTGCAATGTTGCATGGATTTCAATAGCGGCCTTAGTGCGAAAGAATGCCGGGGAGGATGGCAATCCAGATGCGATGCCCGCATTTTCTTCGACAGCTTCCAGCCACTTCGCGACAGGATTGTTTGCGTTTTCAAGAATGCCTTCAAGTGTGCCTGACAGCCACTGCGAGAAGGTGCTTTCCGGCATGCCGATGCGACGGCCGGTTTCTGCTTTCGACCAGCCCTGAAGGGCAGCGAGATCAACAACACGGTGGCGCATTTCGCGCCATGTATCCACTTCAGAAGCGGGATGTTTCGCGAGGAATCTGGGTGATGGCTCCGGCTGATGCCATTTATTGAGGGTTGCGCCAGTCATATCAATCATTACAAGGGTTCCTTATTGGATCAAATTTGTCGGCCGGGATGACCTCCCGGCCTATTTTTTTAGGAACCGTACTCACTACAAATCGGCTCATGCTTGGTCTGGCTACTTGCCAGACGGTTTATTCCCCGAAGGGAATGGGATGATCGAGCTGTCGCCCGAAATTGCTGAAAGACCGCGCTGGAAGCGTTCTTCAAATTCTTCATCAGAGATTGCATCCACGACTTCCTCTTGCTCGATGGCCAGATTGCCGGTGACGATGCGGGTAATTGTCGGGCGCACAGGTGCAGCCGGTTTGCTCTTCTCCGCATCCTCGTAAAGTTCGCCGAGCTGCATCGGCGTGAACTCTTTGTGCATGTCGGCGAGAGCCTTGGTCCGCTTCTTGAAGGTGCGGCGGCGCTTTTCATGCTGGTGAGCAGCTGCGCTGTCGTTGAAGCCAGCTTTGTCTGTGCAGGATGCATCACAGATGAAACGGCCTTCCGGATCGTAGACCTTGACGGGTTCATGCAGACGATCAGGATCAAAGCGCACGGTAAGCTTCTTGCCGAGCCACTGATTGAGATCAGCTGACCAGTAACTGTTACCGTTGAAGCGAAGAGCGCCGTCGCGCTTGCTGGCGGTGATAACTTTCGCTGCCAGCATCCAGAGGGTGCGCTGTGCTTCGGTTGCGCGGCGAACGATGGTCGCCGGATGACGCATGCTTTCCTCAAACGTCTTATCGAAGCTGCGGCCTGCGGCGGTTTCCGAGCGGCGTCCGGTGCGGGCATTGTGCTCCGCGATGCGATCAGCAACATGCTTCTGCAGCACATCCAGCGGAATAGCGCGTTCGCGGTAATTCTCTGGCTTGGCGTCAGGCTTGTTGCCGGTATAGCAGCCAGCCATTGCCGGATGCTTTGCAATCTCCTCGGCCAGATCACGCCACGCACGTTCAATGGGCTTTGACTGGCCCGAATAAGGTTTTGTGAAATGCGGTGTCACATCGAGCGTCTTCAGGAGGCCTGCGACTTCATCTTCGGTGATCTTGAAGCGGTTACGAGCAACTGCTCCGCCTGAAATCAGCTTGGATGCAAACGCGCGGCCGTTATCCATATAGATGTGTTCAGGAATGCCATGATCCTCGATCATGTCACCAATACAGGCACGCACAACATGCCAAGTTTCGGCTTCACAAAGACGCCATGACAGCACCTTGCCGGAGAAAACATCCTGAATGCCGAGCAGAATGACGCGCTCCGGCTTTTCCTTGTTCCAAGGTGTCCAGACAAACAAATCGAGTTTGTGACCGTCGGTGTTGACGATCTCCATGGCATGCAAATGGTTTTTCGTGCGGGTCTGCGCTGGATAGAGTTGCTCGGCGCGCTTCTTACCCTTGCGGGCATAGATCTGCGCGGCCTTATCAACTTCAATATCCATGCGGCGGCGCAATGAACGCTCTGATGGGATCGGTGCCCAGCCGTGTTTCTTGGCGGCATCCACTACGCGACGGTAGCAGGCGCTGAATTTCGGTTCTTCCGGGCGGAGATAATCGGATTTCAATGCGGCCCATGCAGTCGGGTGACATTCGACAACCGTGCGAACTTCACCAGTCGCGGCATTTGCCGGAGCCAGAACAGCAAGCCAGTCTTCACGGTCCACACCATTCAGCATGGCGCGCAGTGCGTAGTATTGTGACTTCTTCAAGCCGTAGTTAGGCAGAACGTCAGCAAGAATGTCTTCCATCGTTTTCGGCTGCGAAAAGGAATGCGCGTTACCAGCGACAGCCTGTTCAACGGCAGTGATGCAGTTAAAACGCATGTGGCAGAACTGCTTCTGTTCATCGGTCAGGGCTTCAAAAGTGCGCCAGTAAAGCGCCTTGCGCTTTTCGCGGGTGGCAGCGCGTTCAGCGTCTTCGGCTTCCATCCGAGCAAGCTTGGCCTGCGCCAATGAGGGCAGGAGGGAAACATGGTATTCAAAACCGCCACCGCGCTTGTCCATCTTGCGATAGCGGCCTTCGGCGTTCTTCCAGCCGTGGCGATCTGCCATGTCCAGCATGCCGCGCGCGCTGGTCGGTAATCCCGGCAAACGCAGCTCAACAAGAGAGGGAATTGAATACCATTCGGTCATGAACGTGCTCTTTTTGCGAGGTCTACGTCGAATGCCAAAAGCGCCTTCAGCTCACGGGCTACACGCTTCTGCTCCTGACGCAGGAGGCCGATTTCAGCGAGCTTTGCTTCTCTGCCGACAAGAACGGTGACGCCCTGCATTCCAGCTGCTTCATCCCAAAGCCATGGCGCGCCGGTTGCATGTACAAAGGCTGCAAAACGTGGGAGTGTCATGTCATGGGCGCGCTTGCTTTCCGCAGTCCATGCGTCAAGCATGGCCTTGGTGATGCCAACGCCGAGGTAAAGCGACATGCGTGCCGCAATGGTCGGGCGATCATGCTCACATTCGCGGATGGCACGAGCCATGGCGCGCTTCATCTTGGCACGGTAGCGGTCAAGATCGATCTGCTGGACTGGTGTGCGAACCGGAAATGCCGGTTCGCTGAAGAAGTCCATCTGCAACGGGTCGCGCTTCATTCTGCGGCCTCCTGAAAGGCTGCGCCCAAGCCGATGTGCTGTAAGAAGAGTGCGCGAACGTCTTCTGATGCCTTGTCCCATCCGCGCTTGAGTGCATCCAGAGCAAGGGTTTCCGGGTCAGGCTGGGGCTTGGCAGGCTTGTCCATCTCCAGAACCTTCTTGAGGTCTGGTTCGTGCTTCAGCGCAGCCGCAATTCCGGCCTGCTGTGTTTCAGGCATGGCGGCGAGCTTCAGAAGAGCTTTCTGGTCATTTTCGACGTCGGTACCGCGCACCGCTTGACGTAGGGCCGGATGCAGCTTTTGGCCGATGGCCGTTACGCGCTTATATGTCGTTGAAGCAAAACCAAGACGTTCTTGTACCCGTTCGGAAAGCTGGCGACCGTGTGCAAAAATAACGGGTCCATCGTGGTCCTGTTTCTTAGGACGACCACCCTTTGGGTTGATCTTGCCGAATTTCTCTTCATAAACTTCCCGGAACTTCATCACGAAGATCGCGCGATCAAGGGCAGTCAATTCATTACGGTAAAGATTTTCGCTGATCTCCATCAGCTGTGCTTCAGAGGCATCAGCTGAAACGACAATCACGTCGATTTCTTCCCACTGATTAAGTTCAGCCGCACGATGTCGATGGCCACCGGCGACAAGCGTGTACGGCGTATTGCCGCCATTGGCTGCAGGCGTGGATCGGACGGTTATTGGATTGATTAGTCCGCGTTCTGCCATCGAAGCAGCAATTGCAAGGGCATGCTCTTCGTCTACTGGACGAGCGCGCTCGCCAATGAATATGTCTCTAAGTGGGATTGTCTTAAACGTTGCCATTATACTGCCTCGGAGGTGTCTTCCGCTCCGGTTGAGCGGATGAAAAGAAGGGTGCGGGCGCGTTCAGCCATGGCCATGTATTGACCGGCGAAGCGATCATGCCGCATGCGACTATCAATGGTGCGGAGAGCGCGATTAATTGCTTCGCGTGAGCGGTCTTCCATTTCGACTACGCGGCGTTTCGGCCAGCCGAACTCACAAATCACAAGGTGCATGACGATCTGACGAGCCAGAGCCGCATCAAACCATTCGTGTGGCGGCTCAATGATGTCGCGGATGCTGAGATGCGGGAAACCTTCGCGCACGGCGCAAACACTTGCGTGGACCGTGGCTTCGTAAACCTGCTTCTGATCGTATGGATTGAACATTAAAACCTCAAAGTTGATACCGGGACGGCGGGTGAGTGGGGGGGGCGAGCCGCCCCGGCATCGCCATCGCTCCGGGGGCGTGGAGCGATGATCAGTGATTAGTTCTTGGCGGCGTGATCGAAACGAACGAGAATGGCGCAAAGCTCAGGCTGCATAGCCATGGTGAGGCACTCAAATAGCTTGGTGTCGATCTCTTCCGAGCTTTGGCCAAGCAGCAGGTCGACGACCTTGTTTCCCGGTGTCATGTGAATGTCGGCATCCATCAAAGTGGCGTCTGCGGCAGCGGTAAGAACCTCGCGCAGTGCGTCTGCGATGATCTCGTCGTCACCGCGGGGTGTTGGGGGTGCGTATCCTGCCTTTGATTGGGCTTCGAAGAGGCTTTGAGCGGCCTTTACAACTCCAAAAGCGCGCAGCAATGAGACTTCATCCGGCGCTTTTGGCGTGGGCTGGTGGGGGTTCGGCTGCACTTCGCCATCTTCAGCAGCGCAGTACATTTCAGAGGAGTGCGGGCGTTCAACAAGACCCTGACGGACACGCCAGTACCAGTCTGTGAACTCCTTGAAGTTTGGGCCATCAATTGAGTTCGTGTTTAGTGCATTTGCAAAGTGGCGATATGCGCTTTCGACCGGCCAAGCCATGTCAACGATGCCGTCAAAGACGCTTATGTATGCGGGCTTGGCGCGAGGTGGAACGCGATCAAAGAATGGAATAGGGATGTGATTAAGAAGGGCGTTCATATAGCAGCTCCAAATTGGTTGATGACGGCAAAGAGGGCGGCTGACGCACATGCCAACGCAAAACTAAAAATAAGCAGTAGGTCAGCCGCGCGGCACACGGGATCGCGGCTCGGAATGAATGGATGACGGTCTATTTCGGTACGCTTTTTCGTCATTGGCGTAGGTCCGAATTTCGTGGAGGTTAAAAAGGAGACGCGAGATTGAAAGGAACCAACCGTGGAAGAAACACAGGCCGAGCGCACCGCAAACGTCGCCTTTGCAGAGGCGCGAGTTGGCAACATTCTGCTGATGGAAATGATGGACACGCTGGAGGCGCGTGGCTTAGTGGACCGTGCAGACATCGCAGGCGCATTGCTGCGTATGGAGTGGCGAGCCACTGTTGCAGATGTTGTGTATGAGCAAGCAGACGACATCACGCACCACACCGAAATAGCAAAGCAAACAATCGACGAATGGGAGAAGCGTTTCCGATTGCCACCGCAATTGCAGTCTTTGCGCCAAGCGCAGCAGGGCTGGCTGGTGAAAGGGAGCGTGGGTGAAAGTCCGCTTTGCTCCAATCGAGTGATTGGATTGTGCTCTTATGAGGACGCGTAAGCCGAACCTTACAATGCGTTCCCCGGCGCTGTTGCTGGAGGCTGATCATCATGCAGCATCCTGAGTGGCGACAGCGGCTCGACGGCCATTGCGGTAATTCTCTGAAGGTTGCGGCGCCAAGCGCTGACCATCAGCGTGATAGCGAGAAAACCACAGCAAATGCGGGCGCGTTTTCAGTGCAGCTGCGATAGCGCGTTCACCAGCGACATGCGGCTCATAGAGCGTATTGCCTGCGGTGCCGGTTGGTAGGTTGTATTCCTCGTCGATCTTAACGAGGGTCAGTTTTGCAACGATAAGCTTCGCTTTAATGCGGGCAATTTCAGACAGCCGCCTGCGATCGGCACGACTCATCTTGCCGCCGTCAATGACACGGTGCATAAAGGATTCCTTCCAGAGGGGAGGCCTTGCCCGGCCTCCTTTTTTGGGATGTGATATTCTGCGAACACAGAAAGGAATATCACAGAATGGTAGATTGTAAATACCAAATTGTGAGATAATGACGCTTTGAGTAGAAAACCTGTTAAACCAAAGACGCCTCTCGGTGAGCGGCTAGTAGAAGCTCGGGAAAAACTTGGCTTTGAACAGCGAGAACCCTTTGCCAACGCCCTCGGTTTAACTGAGGCGATGGTAGGCTATTACGAAAGAGGTGACCGCGTGCCTGATGCGTCGGCACTGGCAAAATATCGCGAAGTCTTTGGTGTTAATCTATCTTGGTTGATTGCGGGCGATGGTCCGATGTTTAGTGAATCGGCCACGCCGGTACCGGGTGCTGATTTGGTCGAGATACCGCTTTATGACGTTCAGGCAGCTGCAGGTGCTGGATTGATCCCGAAGGATGACGGGTTACACAACACCGTGCCTTTCAGCCGTGCGTTTCTGCGCAACATCGGTGCAAAACCCGAAAGCTGCATAATGTTAGAAGCCAAGGGCGACAGTATGTTGCCGACGATTCCGAACGGCGCATTTATGATTGTCGACCAAAGCAGACAGGACATCGTCGATGAAGAAGTGTTCGTGTTTCGCGTAGGAACTGGTCTGAAGGTTAAGCGCGCCTATTGGCGTATGGATAACGATCTGGAATTGCGCTCTGACAATGAGGCCAATGGTTATCCACCGGAGATTATCGGCAAGGATATGGCCGATGAGCTAGCAGTTATTGGGCAAGTCCTGTCTCTGCTAAGAAAGGCATAACAAACTTATTCCCAACTCTCTTGACTCTTTCTGTCAGTAGAACAAAATGCGAACACATAAGGGCGACAGGGAAAAGGAGTATGTAATGTCTCTGGCAGAAAAGTTCATCGTTGTTCCGTTTACCGAGCAGAGAAGAAAGCTAACAATGGGTGAGATGCGACAGTCATCCTCGGCGCAAGCTGCAGAGAGACTGGCCTTGACGATGTCAGCTCGCTTTGCCGGGGTCGCAGCCTATGCGGTAAAGGTTGATACAGAGTCCGGTGACATGACAGAGCCACGGTTATTGATGCAGCTCGGATCGACAATCGATTTCATGGCTGAAGCCTAAACCGAAAATGCCGCTTCATTCTTAAAAACAGCGTTTTTTGCCTTTAGTCGTTGTTTTTATTGGATAATCTCTAAGATTGAAGCGGCTTCATTCTTAAATTTGGCTTTTAGTGCTCGAACAACAACTTTTTAACGGTTTTCATAAAAACGCTTAAAGGGCTGCAACTCTATATTTTTCAATGGTTTGAAGACGGCTTAAAGGCTCGTCAAAGGTTTTCTAAAGCGAAGTCTATTTTTGCCACGACTGGCGGGGCTTCGCTCGATATCGGCTTGATGCCGTGTCAAAAGTGATTAAAGTCTATTTCTATTCGGCACCGCTTAGATGCCTGAAAAATAAGGCGTTTCCGCCAGTTCCCACTTATTCCCGGATATTCCCAGAGATTCCAGTAGCTGGTGTCAGACTACATTCGTTTTGTGCACCTAAATGTGCCCCTAAAACGGGTCTGATCCGAATCATGGATCTTTGGCAGAAACGGAATGGGTTCTTCTTTCAAATCCGACCGCCTTCAAATCGGAGCGATTTTGGAAAAACCACTTTAGAATTTGGCTGGGGCAACTTTCCAAGAAGGAAGAAAAATGACGTGCTGCAACGCTCGCGGCAGCGGCGTTGGAAGGGGTTGATATCGGTAAGAATAAGCGGTTGAACATAGCCCCGACCGGCGCCTAATGGATCGCCGGGCGGTGCCAATCCTCTCGCTAAAGTTCTTTCACTTAAGCATTCTTTTCAAAACATCATCCTTTTTGTAGAATTGATGCCAAAGTGCGGCCAGAGCATGTATGCCAGCGACAATAAGAATGAAATTCGCAAGAAATTCGTGAATTTCCTTCACCGTTCCAGCGAGATCTCTATTTGGAACCAAAAACTGAGGAATAGTGAAGATTCCAAAGAAAGAAAGTTCGTTGCCTCTAAGCTCGGCAAGCCAAATGCCTATTACAGGGATCAAAACTAGAAGAGCATAAAGCAGGTGATGTGCGAATTTCGCTGCGGTTTTCTCCAGCGGCGACATCGTATCAGGCAGTGCGGGTGTGCCTATCGAAACTCTGGTGATAATCCTCCAGACCACAAAGGCGAGCAGCAGAAGCCCAACGGAAATATGCAACCACCATATAGTGCCACGTTCCGGAGATCCCCGAGGATAAAAATCCTCACCGAAAGTTATGAGATAGGCAAAAAGGACGAGAAAAAATACTGACCAGTGCAGAAACTTCTGAACCGGTGTGTATGCAGAGCGTGACATAGGAAGCCCCCAGTTTCGAATAGTTCTATGTTTGCTCAAATTACGGCAATCTTTTGTCTATTTATAGTTGGGAAGAGAACGAAATTCCAGACGCAGACAGATCTATGCTGAAAGCCAGAAAAGGCTGGCTGGTCGTGATGGTTCCTGGCAGGTATCCGGCCGACCGATTGGGGAGGGTGTATCATGTGACGTGAACTGGCAGGCCCTGCTAAACAATAATCAGGAGACAACAATGTCAGTTGCCGCGAGGGCTATTTCAGAAGCTTAGCGTTTGAAGGTCTAATCTGACAATGCGTTCCTTGGCTAAGATCATAGTATACTGCCGCATCCAGTTTAATGGGCGAGCGGGAGATATCCCATTCGAAGTGATTACACGAATGTAGCCTTGGAAACTGATTCCTAATTCAAGGGAGGGGCCTATCCAAATGTTCTGAGTAAAGTCTGCGAGTGGAGGGGCTGCTCCCTCAGCAGTTCGATCAATCGACGTAATCACCTTGTAAAAAAATAAAGTTCAAATAAAAAACAGGCACTTGAGTTTTTGAGAGAGAGAGTCTATCCACACCAACACGTTGGGGCGTAGCCAAGCGGTAAGGCACCGGTTTTTGGTACCGGCATTCCCTGGTTCGAATCCAGGCGCCCCAGCCATGAGTCACAAGAAAAATCATACGCATATTGATTTTTCTTCTCTTTCCACACAGGTGGAGTTCTTCAATCTTCTCATATTCGCCGGATGTGCACTTAACTGTGGCACAGAGCTATGACACATGCTGATTCGCTTTCGCCGCCAGTCTTGAGAATCAACACCTTCCGCACATCCGAAAACTTCGATGCTTTCCTATTCTCTGGTCCTGCTCACCGCCTGACGTAGGATCGCAAGAGTTTGCGGTTCGGTAAATGTGCTTGTCCTCATAGAAATCTCCTCGATCATATTGCCGAGAGAATTTTACTTTTAAACCTCATTAATTCCCGTGGTAATTTACCGACCCACTATCAGCGTGTGCGTGCTCTGAAATAATCCGGTGATTCCATACATACCCCATCAAGGATGCAGCATCTCCCGGTGAAACCAATATTCTGTCGAAGAATGTATTAAATTCTCGCAACATACCTATCTGCTCGCTTGAAAGGGAATAATCGTTTGTTCTATAAGTATAACGCACGCCTTCTTTGAAAAGATTAGATATATGCGCGATGTCTTTGGTTTTGATGATGTTTATTTCAATCATCATTGACACCTTGTTATCGCTGCTAAATTTTTCCAGATATTTTCTACGCAAAACGTTTGTCATCCAGAGTTGTGTAACAGATCCCGAACTTGTGACGGAGCTTTTATGGATACGATGGTTATACAATGATGCGTTGAGGTAATGGAACTTGCCTTTTCCGATGGCTCGCAATGCAAGATCCCAATCCTGCACTCCTGAATAATTATTATCACATCCTCCAAGCTCCAAGTAGAACTGCCGTCGGATAACCTTTAAATGGGAAGCCACCATTCCAAGTAAAATATCGTTTTCGATTGAAGCCGAGGGCGCAAGCCACGGATATCCGCCGTAATTAAAGCGTGATATAAGCTTTCCATTTTCGTCTACATGATCCTTATCGGTAAAAATATAATCTGCAGACGTTTCAGATATTATGCCAGATACTCTATCAATAACTGTATTCGAAACATAATCATCACAGTCTACAAAGGCGATATATTTTCCTTTACATTGCATAACTGCCAAATTTTGTGTAATCGATATACCATAGTTTTCATCATTTTGAAAAACTTTATAAGGTATTGACCCAGTATCCATGCCACATAGAGCATCAATTACGCCAACCTCATTAGATCGGTCATCGACAACAATGACCTCATACGGAATTTTGGTCTTTTGATGGATAAGGGAGTCGATACATTGCTTCAAGTAAGCTCTGTGGTTGAAGACTGGAACGACAAACGAGATAAGGGGATCGATATCCTTTAAAGACCCGCTCTCCTTTTTTAAAGTGACGCTTGGTTTCGAGCAATCAGCAGGGCTTTGTTGTTTCTGGCTTTCCGCTGAAACATGTCTTTTGGTAGAGATTTGTTTTTTTTGTTCGTCGGGCAGTCTGCTGCCTCGATAGAATTTCTGATGCCATTCGTTTGATGCGGTCGCAAACTTTGGAAATTGAGCCGCGAAGCGTTTGTCCAGTATTTCGGATGCCTGTAGCCAAGATTCCCCCATTTTATTGAGCGATCTTGTCATGCCGTTACCGTGTAAGCGATAAATGACACCTATAAACGGGCAGTAAATAAAACCATTCCACAGCTTGCCGGCTAGCGTAGACCAAAAAACCCAATCTTCTTTTCCATAAAGCTCTTCTTCAAAAAGCAGGCCCTCGAAAATAGAACGATGAAATAATCCGCAATGAATCGGTATTGAAAATCCGCGTTCCCATCCAAAAAGGAAGCTTTCAAGTGTAAATGGAAATCGGTTTATCGAATGCGTTTCATCCTGCAGTTCCCCCATCCACTCGTTCGAAATATAATAGCCGCATATAGAAACGAGCCTGTCTCCGGAGTGCTGCAACTGCCCTACCTGACGCTGGATTTTTCCAGGCAACAAAACATCATCGCAATCAAGGAATTGGATATATGTACCTTTGGCTTCATAAATGCCGGCATTTCTCGCCGAAGAAAGCCCACCGTTTTCTTTGTGAATAATCCGAACTCGTGGGTCGAGATTTTGGGCTTGATTGCAGTAATGGTTTGCATGCCCTTCAGTACTGCCATCATTGACGACAAGCACCTCAATATCCCCTTCATAAGCGGACAGCGCTGATTGCACAGCCGATTGTAGATATTTCCCTTGATTATAATAAGGAATAATCACGCTAACAGTGGTCATGTTATTACTATGCTCTTTCATACCCAGGAATTTCTGCAAGAGCTTTAAGATAGGATTGCTTATTATGACGGCTGTGTGCCAGTTTAATAAGCCGCTCCGTTCGTTTATTAGCTTCTATCTGATCGTGAAATACTTGTCTTAATGCGTGTGCATAATCTGCAGCTGGAGCATACTTATCTATAGGCCAACCCGTCTCAGAGCTTACAAGCTCTCCAACTCCACCAACATTAGAAGCAACAATCGGATAGCCTAAATAGGACGCCTCAATGAGAGCATTGGGCATGCCTTCTTCTCGCGAGGTGAAAAGGAAGACGTTACCTTTGCCCGCAGCATCCCATTCAGTGGGGCTTGTATATGGTCCGCACAAGCTTATATTGCTTCGCTCTCTAAGTTGAACTTCGTAATCCCCATCGACAACCGAGCCGCCAAAAACTTGAAAATCACAAAAATCCTCTGTTAATTCTGCAATTGCCGCAAGCAAATCGGGTCTTTTCTGCCTATCCAAACGTCCAGCCCAATGAACTGTAAGCCTTGAGTTAGCCTTTTTCGTAATAAGACGGGTATTTAATAAATCTAGCGATGCATCTATACTTATAGTCAGATCGAGCTTTGATTGATTGTAAACCACTTTAAATTTACTGGCTTGATCTCCGATTCCTAATCGGAGAGGGCCTTCAACAGCAAACATGTGGTTATCTGTGACAATGCAGTCAATTTTATCGATATTCTCCGGAAGAAAATCCCGGCCGTATCCTATGATTTTCGTGTCATCGGTGGAATCAAACTGCAAGCAAAAAACACTCGCTATCATGTTTATTTCCGATATAAACGCATCGGGAACTCGTTTCAGAAGATTGTATGCTAATATTGAATTGACAATATGAAATGTTTTCAGCGGTAGCGTGCGCAATAGCAGGAATAGATAATCCTCACGCGTATTTATGTCTGCTGCTTCAGCCCTCAAATCAACCACCATTATATTGCTCGGAAGTTTTGGTGTTTTTCGGTTTGGACCGTTGTCAGTCAAAATGATTATTACCGAACCATCAGAGTTACCTTCGGCATAAGCCTTCGCGTAGTCTAGTGCTACGGATTCAGCTCCACCTCCTGCATAAAAATTAATTGCTAGAACCAGATTAACCGGTCCGAACTCTTTCATAAAAGAAATAATTTTATCCAATAGCATTAAGGGCAGCGTTGTCTGGTTACTCCAAAAAGGACCTGAAGCCAGGTAATCGTTTGCAGATATGCTATCCTTCGTTGCGGCTTGATTAAGTCTCCTAGCTTCTCTGAGCTGCCTTAACTTAGCAGGAAGCTGCCCCCTAACAGTCCAAATGAATAGCTTTATGCTTCGCTTAATAAATTTGCTTAGTAATGGGTACTTATCAAGTGTGCTGTTAAGTTTTTTAACAGCACGCCAAGAAAGGCTGTTCTCGATCGCCTGTAAACGTGAAACTGCTTGTACCGCCCGCTGTTCTTGCGTCGCCCCCCAAGCAGCACTGTTTGAGAGGCTTTCTCTGAAGCTGAATTCTTGATCGGCTATCTTCTTAATCAAAATATCCACAACGGACTGTAGGCTTTCATTTTCGAGAACCAACCGCATATCGTCGTGTTTGTCGTCTGGGATTTGTTCTTCCGAATGATTACGCATCCCGTGTCCTTGCTCTGATCTTTGCCTTCATTGCCAATCCTCCCGCTTTTTATTGTATTGCAACCAATAGCTACTGCCGTATTCGGTTTGCACGTCCTATGTCATATGATTATGGCTGCACAACGTTGCGTTGGTTGAAAATTGCTTTCAAAAAAAGGCGTATGAGAAAGGCATTATAATGTATGAAATATGGCTCGCTTCTGATGAAGCTTGAACAAGCACCTCAAATTCATTGCTGTGAAAGCCGCCAATTATCCACTAATGTTTCTATTTTCTGCTGGGCTTCTGCTATCATTGGGGAATATCGCGCGTTTTCGAAGCCCCAAAGAGTTGACGTTGCATCTTCCTTATGTCCAGCAATAAACGGCAAGGCCACAACGACCCGAAGTTCTTTCTGACGCTCCAAATATCTGTCAATTGTATTCGTGACAGCATCGGTATCGAGGGGGGACCACTGTGACAAGAGTTTCAACGCGCTTTTATTATATACATTGAAAACAGTACTGGTCATTTTGTCGATGGTGACATAGGTACGTCCACCAAACTGATCAACAGATAAAACCTCTGCATTGGGATGAACATCAGCCATCAAACCCGAAAAAATATCCCAGTTCTCTTTCCGTGTGTCGAGGTATTCGTTTAGCTCATGAAGTATGCTATTAAAATCGTCTGGAAGGTCAGCATCATCTTCGATGACCGTCAGCCGATCTATTTTATTTGTGAGCGCATAGCGCGATAAGGCGTTAAAACTGCTACCACAGCCGATCCAGCCCAAATTGTGTCGGATACCGTCAAACAATTCGCAACCATCCGGCAGCGATTTAACCAGTGCGTTGCGCCGCTCTATTGTTTCCGGCAACGAGAGGGCGAGAAAAGCACTTTCCCGAGCTAGATATATCGGCCTATCAAGAATAACATTGGCTGGAACAACCCCAATGGCCACCAAAAAGCGATCGAACATAAAGTTGAAACGCGCCGCGCTGGCCGACACCGCACCTGCAACAGCCTTGCTTATCATTTCAATATTATTCAGCATCTCAGACGCGTGAGCCATCATGCTATCAATTGAACCCTCCTCGAAAAATGTTATCGCACCTTCGAGTTCTGGATATTGGCTCTGGTCAGTGGTGCCTTCAGAAAGAACTGGCACGCCTAATGAAATACACTCGCATATGCGGGGCATCTCTAACAAAGCACCCTCATAGTAATGAATGTTGATGACAGCCTTGGCTTCCTGAATAGCTTCATAAAGTTCGCGACCAAACAAATCATTGCAGAGTTTTACGGTATATTTCTCTTGAAGCGTTTTGAGAAATTCACGTCTTCTTTCGCTGCTCAAACTATCGCCATAAAAAATAAAATCATATTTTTTGGGTGTCGTATTGCCGCCGAATGTCTCGTCTTGCGATGCCCCTATAGGCAGATAATGCACGTTAGGATATTTCAATCCATTCTTTGAAAGAAAATCAATATTTGCCAGAGAATATTCCAAAACACCTAGAGAGCTTGTGAGTGTTTTCAAATATTCTTTAGTGAACCACCTTGAACTTACCGATTGCTCAAGCTGAAAGATGACACGTTTGTGTGCCGGTGGAAGACGTTTGAACATTTGAGCGCACAGAACGACATAAAAATCATGATTAAAACTCTTTATAGAGCCCATCAAGATTTCACTTTCGATCCCGTGAACTGCCAGACGATCAGCTATTGTGCGCGCTATAAATAAGGTATGCGGGGTGCACAAAATGCCCCACACAACGCCGTTTCCATTTGCGAGCCGCCGCCGCAATTTTACATGAGAATATTCTCGCCCATACCACTTCAGGCGGTTCGCCAGCCCTGAAAAATCTCCGCGAGCCAGATAGCGCAACGCATTGGTTAACTGTCTGAAACGGCTAGAGAATTTTGACATAGTTATACGACACTCTCCAATGGAAATGAAAAATCGCACACCGGAAGATTCCAGCGCTAACAGTTACTTGCACACGCTGCATATATAGAGGGCAAGCGTAATCCACTTTAAATGCCAAATGAGTTTTTAGCATTACCAAATGGCACGCCAAGGCACACTACCTTTTATTTCTATTCGATACGTTTTGGATTTTAGAAATGCAGACGCAATCCTATCACTCGCCGAAGTAGGATTGGAGAACCTCGTCAGGCGGCCCATCCATTTTAACCTTCCCGTGTTCAAGCCAAATGACTCGGTTACAGTTCTTTTTCATCAATTCTTTTGAGTGGCTTGCAAGAACGAGTATTTTAGTTGAATCAACGAGCTCGCGCATACGCTCATTTGCTCGCTCTTTAAAATCCTCATCACCGGTTGAAAGCCATTCATCCATTATCAGGATTTCAGGTCGAACAGCCGTTGAAGTCGCAAACGCCAACCTCAACTGCATTCCCGAAGAGTAAGTACGGAATGGAACATCCAAAAACTCTCCAAGGCCCGAAAAATCCGCGATCTGGTCAAATTTTTCAGAAATTTCTTCAGGTGGCATACCCATCATCGCGGAGCGTAGACGAATATTCTCTTTTCCAGTCGCATCTGGGTCTATTCCGAGATTAATGTTAATCAATGAAACGCAGTGGCCATTGATAACCGCGCTTCCGTGTGTTGGGGTATATATCCCCGACAAGACACGAAGTAATGTGGTTTTCCCGGACCCATTGTGACCGATCAGTCCGACCCGGTCCCCATCCTTGAAAGTCATCGAAACATCATCCAGGCCACGCACAATGACCAGACGGTCGCTGCGTCTTTCAATTTTGCCGCCAGTTGCGATGCTTAGGACTCGGTTTTTAAGTGAACGACTTGTCGAATTATAGATTGGAAACTCGACGCTAACATTCTGAAGGTGAATTAAACTCATTTTCTACAACCAGTACGCTATGCGCCAACGATATCGTCCAAAAAACACGATTGCGGCTATCCAACCGAATATCGCGCATGCAAAGCCAAAGGTCCAATCCAGCAGAGATGGGGGCGAGCCGAATAACGGAGCCCTCACAAGTTCGATAAAGTGATAGAATGGGTTCAATTCAATGAATGCTTTGGATACATGATCGGGCAGAATTTTAACCATCCACATGATTGGCGTAGCATAGAACAAAACTTGCAGAATGTTTGTGACCACCTGAGTCATGTCACGAAATCTGGCGCAAAGAATAGCCAGAATGAGCATCATCCAAGCTAGATTTAAACACAAAAGAAGAAACCCTGGAATTGCCCATAGCGCATTAAGGCTAATCATTTTACCCAAAATCAGAAGAAGAACAGGAAAAATAACGATGTTATGAGCAAAGATTATTACATTCCTCCATATAGCCCGCATTACATGCGTAAATAGAGGCATTCGAACTTGCAAAATTATGCCGTCCGATGAAGTAAATGTTGTGCACCCCTCGCTTAAGCACGTTGATATAAATCCCCAAGTGATAACACCTGCACACAGATACGGCAAAAACTCACGCATCTCACTTTGAAAAAGCGTTCCAAAGATAAGTCCAAGCGCGCCAATGAATACGGCCATGTTCAAAGTCAGCCAGAAAGCACCGACACGGGAACGGCGATACCGTTGAGCCACGTCTTGCCATCCGAATATTAAAGCCAGTCGATATTTTGACAGAGCTTCCGAGATATCACGAAGAGCGACCCTAGCCCCCTTTGTTGGCTCGGCGATCACAACCTCATGGGGTGCATTTGTTATAGAAATGTCGGTACTCATGATTTTATCTGGGCCAATCTTCTATTCGTCACGACTGCCACTTTCTCGAATAATCTTTTTACCAATGCGTTATAGCGTAATTGAAGAAATAGCGCTCTTGAGTCAACTCCGTGGTTATCAATGAATAAGGCCCTTTTGTGGTCTTGTTCTGCATCTATGATAGGTGCCCTTTAAACCGCCACGGTTTTGCCGGATGCTCCAACTTCTGAAAAAGTGGGATCGGTATAGCAAGACAGCGAATAAATTTTCATCTGAAGTCCGCCAACGTGCCATCCGTATGGTGCATGAAGAAATTTCGAAGCCGTTGAATTCGTCACCCTCGAGTGGGCTGATTGGGTCAACCACCGGCATCTTGTTGAGCCCATTGGAAATATTCCCCCAGTGGAAGCTGAACAGCGAGGCTGCGCCATGCTGGGCGAGCCAGCCATGGCAGCATAAGTTAAACCAAACAGCTTCCGGTAAACCCCATGCAGTCAACAAGTGCACTCTGGAAAAAATTAAAATAATTTTAGACCATTTATATAGAAAAACTTAACTGCGGACTGGATGAAAACACTTATGTGCCACAGACCTTTTTTTGAGGCGTGGCCGCCCGTGTGCACTACCCGTATTGTAGGGACGTAAGCAGTGTCGGCGATTTCGCCAGATCTCAAGGCAAGATCGAAATCTTCAAAATACAGGAAGAAATTATTACTAAAACCGCCTGTATTTCTTAAGGTAGTACTCCTGAAAAACATGAAGCACCCGCTTACAATTGAAGGATTCCAATAGACGGCGTCTTGTGTTTCAGCTTGCATCTCGTATCGTGCTAATCTGGCTGAAAAAAGCGAGCGTATCTTTTGGGGTGCGAACCCTCTCAGTATTAAATCAAAGACAGTCGGATAACGCTTACAAAGGTATTGTCTTTGCCCATTTGGCCATGATGCGTGTGGGCTCAGTAGTCCACAACGTTCATTGGCTCTCATGAACGCTATTGCATTTACTAGCGCATCTGGATCAAGTTGAATGTCCGGATTGAGAATGAGGTGAAATTTACCTATGTGCTGAATGGCAATATTGTGAGCTCGACCAAAGCCCACGTTGCCTTGCCCATGAACTAATTTAATTGGCAAGTCGGAATAGTTGCGGAGTAGAAATGAGCTAACCTCATTGCTGACAGAATTGTCTACAATTGTGATCATGAAGGATTCATCTGCGAGCCCATTGAGTGCTATTTTCAGGCTATTCAGTGTTTTTTTAAGTTCAGAAAAATCAGGATTAAACGTAACAATTGAAATAGTCAGCAATGATTGCTTATTGGTTGATTGATCTGTAGCTGAAACGCTCTTAATCATTCTTCTAATTCTCAGTTCATTAGGTATGGTTCGGCTTTGAAATTAATACGATAAGCTGAAGGGGTTAATTGCCATATAGATAGTTTATCACTCCATCACGGTCCGACTGTCGTCAAAGCGACGCCATCATTTTGATCATAGTAAGCGTCTATATGAACAATGTGAGACAAGTAAGATGCTAGAAAGTGAAATCGCATGAAGGGAATTATTCTAGCTGGTGGCAGTGGTACAAGGCTGTACCCTTTAACTATCGCCGTCTCCAAGCAGATTCTGCCAATCTATGACAAGCCAATGATCTATTACCCGCTGAGCGTTCTTATGCTCGCAGGGATTCAGGATATCCTCATCATTTCCACACCGCATGATTTGCCGCTTTTCCAGAAGCTTCTTGGTGATGGAAGTGAATTCGGCGTAAACTTTTCTTATGCCGCACAGGACCATCCTAATGGGCTCGCAGAAGCGTTTATTATTGGTCGCGAATTCATCGGCGATGACAGTGTAGCCATGATTCTTGGTGACAACATCTATTTCGGTGATGGACTTTCACAGCTGTCGCGTCTCTCTGCGAATCCTATGAAAGGCGGGACAGTTTTCGCTTATCGCGTTGATGATCCTCAGCGTTATGGTGTTGTCGAATTCGATAACAAGACGGGACAAGCTATATCAATTGAAGAGAAGCCGGAAAAGCCTAAGTCTCATTGGGCTGTTACGGGTCTTTATTTCTATGATAATCAGGTCGTCGATATCGCACGTTCGATCAAACCATCTGCTCGTGGTGAGCTTGAGATCACAACGGTGAATAACGTGTATCTCGAACGTGGGGAGTTGAACGTCCAGCGTTTTGGGCGGGGATATGCTTGGCTCGATACCGGGACCCATGACAGCCTCCATGAAGCTTCTTCATTTGTTCAAACCATTGAAAAACGACAGGGCATCAAGATCGCTTGCCCTGAAGAAATTGGGCTGGATAAAGGTTGGCTGAGCAGTGAAGCTGTGTTGGAGCGCGCAGCGAAGCTTGGCAAGACTGAATATGCTGCTTACTTGCGTCGCCGTGTCGATGAGTTAGGAAAAGATTAATGGAAATCCGCTCTTTAGGTTTAGACGGTGTTTTTGAGATAATTCCACGAAAATTCGGTGACGATCGCGGTTTTTTTTCCGAAACATACAAGGCTAAAGCTCTCGCAGAGGCCGGCATCAATCTGAGTTTCGTTCAGGACAATCACTCCTATTCTGCTGCAAAAGGTGTGGTTCGTGGGTTGCACTATCAACTGCCACCTTTTGCTCAAGATAAGCTGGTGCGCGTTATTCGCGGTGCAATTCTCGATGTTGTAGTCGATATTCGTAAAAAATTGCCGACCTTTGGCAAATGGGTATCACTGGAAGTCTCGGCGGAGAAATGGAACCAAATTCTCGTACCCAAGGGCTTTGCTCACGGGTTTATAACACTCACTGAAGATACTGAGGTCGTTTATAAGGTCACAGAATATTACGCACCGGAGTATGACCGTTCGATCTACTTTGCTGATCCAGCTATTGGCATCGACTGGGCTGCTCCTACAATTAGTGTGCAATTATCCGATAAGGATAAAAAAGCCCCACTTCTCGCTGATGCTGAAGTTTTTGCTTGAGGGATAATATGAATATTCTTGTTACGGGTGGTGCTGGCTTTATCGGTTCCGCAGTTTGCCGCCATCTCGCAGCCGATCCTAAGGTCAATGTCATCAATCTCGATAAACTAACCTATGCGGGGAATCTGGCTTCACTGCGACAGATTGAAAATCATCCGAACTACAGCTTCCTTCAGGCTGATATTTGCGACGACACGAGCGTGCTCGAAGCTTTGCGCGCCCACGAAATTGACATCGTCATGCATCTGGCAGCGGAAAGCCACGTCGATCGATCAATCGATGGGCCTGGTGCATTCATCGAAACGAATATTGTTGGGACGTTCCGTCTTTTGAATGCAGCACTCGCCTATTGGCGCGAGTTGCCAGAGCCGCGCAAATCGGGCTTCCGTTTTCACCATATTTCGACGGATGAAGTATTTGGCGATCTGCCGTTCGATAGCGGCATCTTCACGGAAGAAACACCCTATCAACCGTCCTCGCCTTATTCGGCTTCGAAGGCAGCCTCCGATCATCTGGTGCGGGCTTGGCATGAGACTTACGGGCTACCGGTTGTGCTGTCCAATTGCTCGAACAATTATGGGCCGTTCCATTTCCCTGAAAAGCTGATCCCACTTGTTATTCTCAACGCGCTCGATGAAAAGCCGCTGCCCGTTTACGGGGCCGGGGCGAATGTGCGTGACTGGCTCTATGTCGAGGATCATGCGCGTGCTCTGGCATTGGTTGCGACCACTGGTAAGCTGGGCGAAAGCTACAATATCGGCGGGCGTGCAGAGCGCACCAATCTTAATGTGGTGGAAACGATTTGCGCCATTCTCGACAAGAAACGGCCTCGCGCAAACGGCAAGAGCTACGCTGACCTGATAACCTTCGTGACGGATCGACCCGGCCACGACCGCCGCTATGCGATTGATGCGTCGAAGATCGAGCGTGAACTTGGCTGGAAGCCTAAGGAGAGCTTTGAGACCGGGCTGGAAAAAACCATTGAATGGTATCTCGATAACGCATGGTGGTGGGAGCCAATCCGCAGCGGTACCTATGCTGGTGAGCGTCTGGGCAGCACGTCAGCAAAAGAGGCCAAGGCATGAAAATCCTCGTCACCGGGCGGGAAGGGCAGGTTGTCCAGAGCCTTCTTGAGAAGGCAGCTCAACGACCCGATCTGGAAATGATTGCGTTGAGTCGCCCGGAACTGGATTTGGCAAAGCCGGACACCGTGCATCGTGCCATTGAGGCGATCAAGCCCGACCTCGTTGTTTCCGCTGCGGCCTACACAGCGGTCGATCTGGCTGAGGATGAGCCTGAATTGGCTCTTGCGGTAAATGCAATTGGCGCACAATCAGTTGCTGAAGCGGCAAAGGCCTGTGGCGCCCCTGTTATTCACATTTCGACGGATTATGTTTTTGCGGGTGACGCGGACGAACCCTATGTTGAAACGGACGTCACCGGATCTCGCAGCGTCTATGGAAGCTCCAAGCTTGAAGGTGAGCATCTCGTTGCGCAAACGAATCCACGCCACATCATATTGCGGACAGCTTGGGTCTATAGTCCGTTCGGCAAAAACTTCGTCAAGACGATGCTGAAGCTTGCAGAGACGCGAGATACTCTTTCGGTTGTTTCCGATCAATGGGGCAATCCGACAAGTGCGGTCGATATCGCTGACGCAATTACTCAGGTGGCGGATCATTTGGCGGCAACGCCGGACTTTTCCGCTTTTGGTGTTTATCATCTGGTGGGTACCGGCGACACAAACTGGAGCGACTTTGCACGGGCAATATTTAATGAAAGTGCCAAGCTCGGTGGGCCAACCGCCTCCGTTATTGATATTGCTACGTCCGACTATCCAACCAAAGCTGTGCGGCCTGCCAATTCACGCTTATCGACCGCAAAATTCCAGAAAGTGTTCAACTGGTCTGCACCGCATTGGCAAGTGTCATTACGGAATGTTGTAGCTAAATTGGTTTAGCATCAAAGTAGCATGGTAATCCCACCTTTAATAATGGAGGGGGGCCGGTATCTTTCTGTGCGAACGCAATATAAGTGATAAACTCGCAGAAAAAATTCGTAACGAGATTAGGTATATTCATATATTTAAATAATTTAATAAATTATGGTTTTGTTTATTCTTATTCCTAATCCGTGTGCTATTTGTATTGGAAATTGAATTCCAGATTTTTTGAATTTAGATCGCAAACGTGCAAGTGCTGCGTCTAAACTCCTACTATCTGGATTCATCTCACCATCAGAGAACAAATTACTGATTTCGTCTCTCCTAACGGTTCTGCCTGAATTCGATATGAGATATTCAAACATTAATGCCTCACGGCCAGATAGTATCACTTTTTGATTTTTGGAATTATATAATGCTCTTTCATAAATACTAAAACGAAGTATATCCTCCTCATCCGACTTTTGTTCTCGCAATTTAGTACGGGTCCGCTTCGCGAGGTTATTAATCGCAAGTCCGAGTTCTTCCCCGTCAACAGGCTTTGTCATATACAAATCCGCACCTCTACTATAGCCATCTATACGGTCTTCGCGTGCGGTTCGAGCCGTTAGCATAATGATTCCGATAGTATTCAGTGATGAAAGCTCCCCTACTATATCGAAGCCACTGGTATCGGGCAGATTGGCGTCGACCACTGCGACATCAAAAGTTCCCTTGTTCAACGCCTTGTAGAACTCTAGTCCAGAAGCTACTTCCGTCACAATCATCTGGCGTAGTCTCAAATAATCAGCGAGACTTTGGCTCAAATCAAGGTCATCCTCTACGAGAATAATTTGCAAGGATTGTTTATCTGGTGCGGATAGCGTCATTCGCCTGTATCAGTTTAACGATTTCAATTTTTCAAATGAAGGTTCGGAAGTATCCATGGAGAAGATAGCGGAGAGCCACAAAGATCGAGCAGTGAACCAAAATAAGACCAAACATATGATCGTTGTTGCTCCTCGGCGTGGTCCTTGTGTAGCTCTTTTTCTCGTACTGCTAATGTACTTTATCAGCATAGGCAAGCTTGCCGCGCAAGAAATGACTTATTCTCCTCGACTCTCAGGCCACGTCTCTGTTCTGATTGACGGAAATTCGAAGCTCAGCTTTGACGATATTTTACACGGTAATTACCAAGGCGAGTTTAAGCCAATAGCGAGCTCAACCCTCAATATTGGTTTCAAAAAAGCTGCAATCTGGGTCAAGCTGTCAATTCCCAGTGAATCGTCGTGGGAGGGATTTTTGAGCGTTACGCCGAATTATCTCGACTTTGTGGATATATTCGTCGCAAGGCCCGGAAGAGATCAGGCTGTTTCCGATTTTGTTAAATACGAAGCCGGTGATCATCGCCCTTTGCTTATGAACGGTCTTTCAGGGATCGATCCAGCGGTCGCCGTGTCTTTCTCTCAGAGGAAGATTACGACTGTATACGTTCACGTCGTCAATTTAAATTCCGCTACCCAGTTGAACTTGAATCTGGATGTTCAGCAAAATAACAGCCAGGATTCGGTATTCACGGGTCTCCTTTACGGTACATGGTTTGGAGGAATGACAATTTTGTTGCTTACGCAACTTGTTTTCTATTTTTTCTCTCGCAAGCCGGAATATCCACTCCTCGCGTTCAGTACTTTGGGCGTCATAATGATTTACTTCGGAAATCTAGGATTGAGTCATATTTATTTGTTTAAGGGGGCCGGTACGGGTAATGATGCCTTTATTGGGGTTAGTGCGTGGGCGGGGCTTGCTGCAAGCGCCCTTGCTTATATGCAAATCCTTAATCTGAGGCGTTATGCACCCAAAGTACGTTTTTTCTATTTATTTACGGCATTTTGCGGAATCGTCGGCGTTGGCTTTGCTCTAACAGGCAATACAGTCGTGTTCGGACCATTCGGATCTATTTTGAGTATTTTGGGAGTATTTGTAACTGTTTTATGCAGTTTATATCTAGTTAATAAAGAGGGTACATCTAGCAAGTTGCGGGCTGCTGCGTTTTGTACGATGGGAGTTGGCGCCACTCTCACCATGCTGCAAAGACTGGGAGTACAATGGCTTCCAAACTGGACTTTGCATGCATATGGAGGGGCCATACTTTTGCAGACTCTTTTGCTTACGGGGGCACTTGCGGTCCGATTGCGTGATTTAGAGATCAAGAATCACAAACTACATAAAGACGCCTTAAGACAGGCGAGGACAGCTGAGCGTTCTTCTGCGAGACTCGTTGAGGAAAGAACGAAAGAACTTGTCAAGGCGTGAACTGCTGCTGAAAATGCTTTACGTGCTGAAATTCAGTCACAACTTTCTCAAGTCAGATTTTTGGAGGTTGTTTCTCATCAGTATCGGACACCACTTGCGGCAATTCGTTCGAGCGTCGACAGTATCGAATTGGCATTGCCGTCAGACGATTATGATAATCGGAAACGTATATCGCGTATTCGCCGATCGATTTTTCGGCTCGTTGATTTGTTAGAGGTAAATATGGTCCGAAGCCGCATTCAGGGCCCATCTTATAAGCCGACGATGAAAATGATCGAAGTTCAGGAGTTTGTGCAGAAGGTTCATCTGCGTGCTAAAGACCTGCACGGTGTTGAGGTAGGGTTGAGTTTAAGCAGCGATCTTCTGGGAATTAAGATTGAGTCAGATCCTGACATGTTGGATTTGGCCTTAACAAACTTGATTGATAATGCGGTAAAGTACAGCCACCCAAACAGAGAGCTCGTGATACTTCTCTCTGTTTTCCTAAGGAAATCAGAAGTTGTAATTGAAGTCTCGGATGAAGGGAGCGGAATCAGCCCAGATGAATTGCCTCGTGTATTTGACAAACTTATGAGAGGCAGTAACGCTGAATCGATTGAGGGGTCAGGGCTGGGATTATATCTCGTTTCCAAAATAGTATCCATCCATCAAGGTACCCTTGAAGCAGAAAGCACTCCCGGCCAGGGAACGCGTATTCGTATGCTTATCGCGGCTAAATAAAGGGTATCTAAATTATAAAGACAGTGTAACTGGAAATACACAGTTTTAGTTACATTTCGTTACATTCAATAAGTTTCGTTACATTTGAAAGTATTGTCCAGTTATTCCCCGGCAGCTACACAAGAGGATATAGCAACTTTTAGCTAACACTTATTCGTGTGGCGGTGGGGAACAGATGTCTTCAGTTAACGGCAATTTTTCTATTAAAAGAGAAGCAAACGTTCAGGCAGGGCGGCAGATCGGAACAACAAGATGTAGGAAGAACCTGCTTGCGTCCGTTTCGCTGAATATTCTTGCCGCTGTCATGAATTTTAATCAGCAACACAGGTATCTTAACAAAATTGGCCTGGTGGCTTTGGGTGTGATGGTCGCGCCGATAGCAGCGCATGCGCATACAGATTCGCTCGGATACATTCTTTCCCCGGGGAGTTCGGAGGGTCTCTATAACGCTCGGATCGTCTATGGCAGTTGGCATTCCGGCACAATCGCGGCAGAGGGGGCTGCAAAACTTTTTGAGGACGGAGTTGAAGTTGCAACGAGCAATTTTGTGATGTTCCCCGGGCCGTTCTTAAACGGAGATATGCCAGCGGGTCTCGTCCTTGGTCAAAATTATTTTTATGCAAGTTCTGACGGGCAGACATTGACGGACACGCCTCATCCGAGCGGTGTTTATAACTTTCAGTATGCAGAGTTTCTAAATCTTCAGCCAGGAAGTTATACGTTCGGCTATGCAACGACGGCGGGGCTTACGGTAAACTGGGAGCCGGCGGGAGATGCGATTAGTAAGGGAAGCTTTATTATCACGGCGGATGGAGTGATCGTCGTACCCGGAACCACTTCCGATATTACGGGAGAGGGAATAACATATGATGCGAGCAATCTGGGCGATACTGTAAATCCTGTTTTTACTGGCGGCACGCTCGTCGCAAACGAAGACAATCAGTCATATTCTAATGACTTTACGCTTGATTCTTCAGCATCAAATACGATTGATGCGAATGGTAATAATAATACCATTACGGGGACATTCTCGGACGCAGATTCGGCGCAGCCAGGAAAAATAACGTTTGTTGACAGTTCCGATAGCGGCAACGGGCAAGTTACTCTCACCGGTGAGAATACACATTCGGGAGGTACAACGTTGAAAAGCGGCACTCTCGCGCTTTCAGGCAATGGTACACTGGGTGCCGACACCAACACAACGACTGTGAGTGGCGGGACGCTGGAACTGGGCGGTACAACGCAGACGCAGCAGGCTCTGGTCCAAACGAGTGGCACAGTCCAGAACGGAACCGTGAATGTTGACGATTATACACTTTCGGGTGGTATGCTCGCCAACGATGCTGAGATCAATGCCTCACAGGCGATCTCTGTCAGCGCGGGACAGGTTGATGGCGTTCTGAATGGCTCAGCAGAGCTGACCAAAACCGGGAGCGGCACTGTCACACTGACAAACACCAATGGATACACCGGTGGCACAAGTCTGAATGCAGGCACTCTCGCGCTTTCAGGCAATGGCACACTGGGTGCCGACACCAACACAACGACTGTGAGTGGCGGGACGCTGGAACTGGGCGGTACAACGCAGACGCAGCAGGCTCTGGTCCAAACGAGTGGCACAGTCCAGAAC